>JBEPZC010000094.1:0-4757 GCA_041641035.1 Candidatus Bipolaricaulota bacterium | reverse complement strand
AGCCCAGAACTCATAGATTTAGTTGAGCGCTACTGCAAGGAGCAGGGGCTGTTCAGGACAGATCAAACGCCTGATCCGTTTTTCACTGATACGCTCACGCTGAACTTAGAAGACGTCGAGCCATCGGTAGCGGGGCCCAAGCGCCCGCAGGACCGAATAAAGCTTTGGGACGTCAAGCGCGAGTTCCACAAGGCGCTCACAGCCCCTCTCAAAGAGCGCGGCTACGCGCTGAGCTCCGACGTGCTCCTTCAGAAGAACGGATTACACCACGGCTCCGTGGTCATCGCAGCGATCACGTCGTGCACCAATACGTCCAATCCCTCGGTGATGATCGCTGCGGGATTATTGGCAAAAAAAGCTGTCGAGCGGGGCTTGAGAGTGCCTTCTCATGTGAAGACAAGCTTAGCTCCTGGCTCGAAGGTCGTCACGGAATATCTTCAAAAATCCGGTCTGATGCCCTATCTGGAAGAGTTGGGCTTTCACTTAGTCGGTTACGGCTGCACCACTTGCATCGGCAACAGCGGCCCGCTGCCCGAAGCCGTTGCCAAAGAGATCACCGAAAAAAATCTCGTCGCCGCGGCGGTGCTCTCAGGCAATCGCAACTTCGAGGGGCGCATTCACCCCCTCGTGAAGGCGAACTTCTTGGCGTCGCCGCCGTTGGTTGTCGCGTATGCGCTCGCGGGCACCGTCGATATCGACTTCTCGAGCGAGCCGCTGGGCACCGACAAGGAGGGCAGGCCCGTCTATCTCAAAGAGATCTGGCCCTCACAGCAAGAGATCGCTGATACGATAGCCCAATCTATTGACCCCGAAATGTTCCAGAAGACCTATGCCAACGTCTTCGATGGCAACCCGCTTTGGAACGCAATGGAGAGCCCCAAGGGCGAGCTCTATCGCTGGGACCCCAATTCGACGTACATTCAGGAGCCCCCGTACTTTAAGGATTTTTCGCTGACGCCCAAGCCGCTCCAAGACATTCATGGCGCGCAGGTCTTAGTAATGCTTGGGGATTCGGTGACGACGGATCACATCTCGCCGGCGGGGGATATCCCTGAAGACAGCCCTGCGGGGAGATATCTCATTGAGCGGGGCATCACGAAGAAAGATTTCAATTCTTACGGATCCCGTCGAGGCAATCACGAGGTGATGATGCGCGGGACGTTCGCCAACGTGCGCCTCAAGAATCTCTTAGTACCTGGGGTTGAGGGCGGGGTGACGGTGCACTTCCCGTCGGGAGAGCGCATGAGCATCTACGATGCGGCGATGCGCTATCAAAGTGAGGGAGTGCCTCTTCTAGTGCTAGCGGGGAAGGAGTATGGGACGGGCAGCTCTCGAGACTGGGCAGCGAAGGGGCCAGCGCTGTTGGGGGTGAAAGCGATCATTGCCGAGAGCTTTGAGCGGATTCATCGCTCCAACTTAGTGGGGATGGGAGTGTTGCCCTTGCAGTATGCAGATGGTCAGAATGCTGAGAAGCTTGGGCTGACGGGTCGGGAGCTTTTTGACATTGTGGGCGTCTCGAAGCTCGAAAAACCAAGACAGGAGTTGTTGGTGCGGGCGAAGAAACCTGATGGGAGCGTGACAGAATTCAAAGTGATCGCGCGTCTAGACACGCCGATAGAGATCGAATATTACAAGAACGGCGGGATTCTGCAGACGGTGCTGAGGCAGTTGCTCTCAGCTCACATCTGAATCCCAAACCCCGTGAACTCGTCGAGGTAGTCGGACCAGATCACTTCGATATTCTCGACCGTGCCCGGGCCCTGAGTCTTGAGGATCTCCAGCAATTTCTCGATTTGATCGCGTTCTCCCTCGATCTCCGCACGCACACTGCCGTCCCGAAGATTCTGCACGTACCCCGACAACCCCAACGGCCGCGCTTGACGCACCGTGAAATTGCGAAACCCTACCCCCTGCACATCCCCGCTAATGCGAACAATCGCACGCACCTTGGCCATATCCCACACCGGCCTCTTGTCTCACTTTGCTGTCTCGACAAACTTGGTCTCTCGAATCACATGGACCTTGATCTCGCCGGGGTACTGCATCTTCTCTTCGATACAGCGGGCAATATCGTATGAGAGCTTGGCCGCCATGTCGTCGTCCACTTCCTCTGGACGGACCATCACCCGGACTTCACGACCCGCTTGAATCGCGTACGCTTCTTCAACTCCAGGGAAGCTGTGACAGATCTCTTCGAGCGCTTCCAGGCGCTGCACATACGCCTCAAACGTCTCCTGGCGAGCGCCGGGGCGGGCTGCCGACAGAGTATCAGCAATCTGCAAGATCACGGCCAACAGCGTGCGTGCTTCCACGTCCTCGTTGTGCGCCGCAATCGCGTGCACGACTTCTTCGGGTTCGCCATAGCGCCGTGCCATCTCCGCACTGATCAGCGCGTGTGGACCCTCCACCTTGTGATCCACAACTTTCCCGATGTCGTGGAGCAACCCTGCGCGCTTGGCGAGCTTCTGCATGGTGGTGTCCAGCCCAAGCTCCGCCGCCAACGCCCCCGCTAAATAAGCGACCTCGAGACTGTGACGCAGCTGATTCTGCCCGTAACTGGTGCGGAAGCTCAATCGCCCCACCAGCTCGACCAGCGCAGGATGCATACCATCCAAACCGATCTCAAAGAGCGCTTTTTGCCCTTCTTCTTTGATGCGCTGGGCAATGCGCTCTTTGGCTTTGTCGACTTGCTTTTTGATCTGAGCCGGATGGATGCGCCCGTCCTCTAAGAGCTTTTCCATAGCGAGCCGAGCCGTCTCGCGGCGCACCGGATGAAAACAGCTCAGGGAGATCGCGTCGGGGGTGTCATCTACTAAGACCTCCACTCCTGTGAGCGCCTCAAACGCCCGAATGTTGCGACCCTCCTTGCCGATCACCCGTCCTTTGTACTCTTCATTGGGCAACGGCACATGGCTCATCGTCGTCGACTCCACTTCTTCAGCAGCGTAGCGCTGGATGACCGTGGCGATGATCTTCCGCGCTTCGCGCTCGGCTTCAGCTTCGGCGCGCTCCTTGATCTGTCGGATCTTCTTGGCGAAGAAGCGCTCAGCCTCCTCCTCAACTTGTTGCACGAGCAATTCTTTCACTTGATCGGCAGACATTCCCGAGAGCTCTTCTAAGCGTTTGCGCTCCTCAGCTAACAGGGCTTCTCCTTGGACGACCAGCTCATTCAGCCTCTGCAGATCTTCTTTGAGGGACTTCTCCGCACGCAGCAGCTCCACGCCCTTCTGCTCAAGACGCTCTTCTTTTTTGAGCAGGCGTGCTTCGAGCCGCTCAAGCTTCTCCTCCTGGCGCTTGACGCGTCGCTCCAGCTCCTCTTCACGGGCCTGAAACGCCTTCTCGACTTCGGCTAGCTTGGCCGCCTTGAGCGCTTCTGCTTCGCGACGGGCCGCTTCTACGATCTGCTCCGCCTGTTGATGGGTGCGCACCAGCTCGCGTCGCACCTGCCAGCGCCCTATAAGTAAGCCACTTACCAGAGCCAGTATCACCAGGGAAGTCGCCAATCCAAGAACCACAAACTCCATACGAATGCCACCTCTTCACACCATCAGAGTAGAGAAAAAGCGCGAGGAGCACGGCGAGCTGCATCTGCATCAAATCCCTCATGCTCGTTCGACCTCCTCTGCGCTAACAGCGTTCTCAAACTGTTATTATAACGAGGAAGGCAAAGATAATCAACGGATCTACCGACGCTGGGCAAAGGAAAGCAACGCCGGCAGGAAGATCAGAGTAAACAGCGTGGTGAATCCGATGCCATAGAGCGCCGACTGCCCGAAGGCTCGCAGCCCTGGCGTCGTGGCAAAGAGCAAGCTTCCAAAGCTGACCATCGTGGTCAGCGCCGATCCCATAATGGGCGCAGCCGTCTTCCTCCATGCAGTCCCCACCTGACGATTCTCTAGAAAACCGTGCAGCAGATAGACCGCATAGTCCACGCCATTGCCGATGAGCAGAGACGAGATGAAGATATTAGCGAAGTTAAAGTCCAGCCCACTCAATCGCATTGCCCCAAGCATCCACAGAAAGCCCAACCCCACAGGAACAATTCCCAAAAGCGCCCACCGCCAGCCCAGCCCCACCGTGAGAATGACAAGGATGATCACACTGGCAAGAGCCGTCGAGACCTGAAAGTCACTCTTCATCTTGCGCTCCAGACGGTCTTGCACCATGGGATACCCCATGAACTCGGTGCTGAACGACTGCACCGCCGTGATGAACTCCCGGTAGAGATGAGGATCGTTGATCGTCGTGCGCTTCACGTGAGCGTAGAGGATAAACTCGCGCTCTGGGGTGACGAAGCGCTCTTGCAAGTCCTTGGGTAACGCCTGGAGGAGCCCCTGGACCTGCTGGAGCTCCGCGATCTTCGCCAGCAGTGCGCTCACGTCATCATGCAGTTCGACCAGACGCATGCGTAAAGTGCTCAAGCGCGTCTGCATCGCTTCCAAGCTTTGGATGCTGGCCTCGATGGCTTCCAGTTGGGTGATCTGCTCTTGGACCGCTGAGGCTACTTTCTCCGCAGGCACGGCAGTGAGGGCGATGCGATCCAAGATCCGAGTTAAGTTGCCCTTGAGCGTCACGATCTGGACCGTGAGGTCTTGGAGGGCTTGCAGCTCTTGGTTTTGGCGTGCGATCTCGGCTTCAGCACGCTGGAGGTCCCGCTCCAGATTCAGCGATAACCCTTGAAAGAACTGCTGGGCCTCCGCGGGATCCGCAGGCAAGAAGGCCAATATAGAATAGGTAGCATCTATGAAGCCGCGCGC
>JBEPZC010000093.1:0-4817 GCA_041641035.1 Candidatus Bipolaricaulota bacterium | reverse complement strand
GGCCTGCGCCCCTACGATGTCCAACTCATTGGAGGGATCGTCATTCACCAGCGCAAGATCGCGGAGATGCGCACCGGCGAGGGCAAGACGCTCGTGGCTACGATGCCCGCCTATCTCAATGCCCTCGTGGGAAAAGTTCATATTGTCACAGTCAACGACTACCTGGCCAAGCGCGACCGCTTCTGGATGGGCCCGATCTACGAAGCCCTGGGATTGAAAGTCGGACTGCTCCAAGAGACCAGCTCCCACGAGGAACGCAAGCAGGCCTACCAGTGCGACATCATCTACGGGACGAACACTCAATTTGGCTTCGACTATCTCAGGGATAACTTGGTGATCTCGCGCGATCAGCGAGTGCAGACGGGGCTGGATTTCGCGATCGTTGACGAGATAGATAATATCTTGATTGATGAAGCACGGACCCCGTTGATCATCTCCGGGAGCACCTCGGAGACGATCAAGCTGTATAAGAAATTTGCCGCGATCGCCCCACGCTTTCAGAAGGGGATAGACTTTGAAATCGACGAGAAGGCGCGGCGCGTGCACTTGACCCCCGAAGCCGGCGTCAAGAAAGCCGAAGAGATCTTACATATAGATAATCTCTATGCCCCTGAACACGTCGATCTGTTAAAACACTTGGAGACGGCACTGCGCGCGCTCCATCTCTACAAGAGAGAGCGGGACTATATCGTCAAAGACGGGCGCGTGATCATCGTCGACGAGTTTACGGGGCGGCTCATGCCCGACCGCCGCTGGAGCGACGGGCTGCATCAAGCCATCGAAGCCAAAGAAGGGCTTGAAATCAGAAAAGAGCAACAGACCCTCGCGACGATCACTCTGCAGCACTACTTTAAGCTCTATAAGAAGCTTGCGGGCATGACCGGAACCGCGAAAACCGAAGAAGAAGAGTTCCAACAGATCTACGGGTTGAGCGTCGTGGTCATTCCCACGCATAAGCCCATGATCCGCCAAGACCTGCCCGACAAGCTCTTCACTACTGAGAAAGCAAAGTTCAATGCCATTGTTGAGGAGGTCTCTCGCTTGCACGAGATCGGGCGCCCCGTGCTCATCGGCACGACTTCGATAGAAAAATCTGAGTATTTGAGCACGCTCTTGCATCGGCGTGGGCTGCCCCATAACGTCTTGAACGCCAAGCACCATGAGCGCGAAGCTGAAATCATCAAAGACGCGGGGCAGAAGGGCGCGATCACCGTAGCGACGAATATGGCCGGGCGCGGCGTCGACATTAAGCTTGGCCCAGGCGTAGCCGAGCTTGGAGGTTTGCACGTTATTGGGGCG
This sequence comes from Candidatus Bipolaricaulota bacterium, assembly GCA_041641035.1. GTDB lineage: Bacteria > Bipolaricaulota > Bipolaricaulia > RBG-16-55-9 > DRXL01 > JANXCC01. The sequence goes on along the minus strand of JBEPZC010000093.1, from coordinate 3,518 downwards.
CAGCGCCACGAGAGCCGCCGCATTGACGATCAGTTGCGCGGGCGCGCGGGCCGCCAGGGCGATCCCGGCAGCTCCCAGTTCTACGTCTCCCTCGAAGACGATTTAATTAGACTTTTTGGCGACAGCAAGCTGCTGTCGTTCGTGAAGCAGGGCATGGCCGAGGGCGAAGCCTTAGAACATCCGATGCTGACGCGGGCGATCCGCAACGCGCAAAAGCGCGTCGAGACTCACTATTTTGGCATCAGAAAGAGACTCATCGAGTACGACCAAGTCATGGCGCGCCAGCGTGAGGCGATCTACAGCCTGCGCGAGCGCTTCTTGATCGGCGGCGAGCAGAGCGCTGACGAGAGCGCCCAAGACTTGGATGCTTATCTGACGGGGCTGATCGAGGACTACACAGAAACGCTGATCGCGCGCTATCTCTCTGGGGAAGAGCGCGATGATGAGGGCTTGCAGAAGGAGCTTGCGTCCTTCCAGAACGCCCCGCTGGACTTCGCTGTGGCACAGCTCTCCGTGGACGACGCACGGGCGAAGATCTTGGACTTTCTGCTGAAAAACTATCACGCGCAAGCAGCGCGGCTGGGCGGGGCGTTCCCTCACCTCGCTCGGTATATGATCTTAAATCTCATTGACGAGAACTGGCGCCAGCATCTCTTTGCGCTGGATGAATTGCAAGACGTGATCGGCTGGCGGGCCTACGCCGGCCGCGATCCGTTGATAGAATTCAAGCGCGAGTCGTTCCAGCTCTTCCAAGAGCTGCTTGGTCGTATCGAGGAGCAGATCATCAGCTATCTGATCAAGCCGCAGCTGAAGATCGTAGCGGCGCAGCCGGGACAGCCCGCGCGGATCGAGCGCGTCGAATCTTTGAGCTACCGCCATGACGAGATCACGGCGACCGCGGGGAATTCTCCGTCGGAGAGGCCCAAGGCGCAGCCACGCCGCGTCCAACAGAAAGTCGGGCGCAACGACCCCTGCCCCTGCGGCTCAGGGAAGAAATACAAACATTGTTGCATGAAGACAGAGAACGCTAAAACCCAATGATGGACTCCGGGCGCAGATAGTGACACGTGTAGCCGTTGGGGTGCTTTTGTAGATAATCTTGATGCTCTTCCTCGGCGCGCCAGAACGGGCCAGCTCTCTCGACTTGGGTCACGATGGGCGCCCCCCACTGGCTGTATCTGTTGAGACGCTCGATGAACTCTTCAGCCGTCTGACGCTGCTTCTCTGTGTGATAGAAGATCGCTGAGCGATAGGATTCGCCGATGTCGTTGCCCTGGCGATTGGGCGTCGTCGGGTCGTGCATGCGAAAGAAGTAGCGCAAGAGCTGCTCAAACGGGAGTTTCTCGCAATCGTAGATGACTTTCACGGCTTCGGCGTGGCCAGGATGATGCCGATACGTGGCGTTGGGCACCGTGCCGCCGGTGTAGCCGACCTCGGTGTAGACGACCCCAGGTATTTTTCTCAAGATCTCTTGCATCCCCCAGAAGCAGCCCCCAGCCAGATAGACGACTTCGCGACTGGGGAGAAGCCCAGCTAACACAAACGGCTCCAGGTAGCGCGCGTAGCCCTCAGCTTCCATGTGAGCGACGGGCACAAAGCGCAACGATGCCGAGTTGATACAATATCGCTTATAGGTGGGCGGCGGGCCGTCGTCGAAGACGTGACCCAAGTGAGAATCCCCGTGCTTGGAGCGCACTTCCGTGCGGATCATCCCATGAGAATAATCGGGTCTTTCAACGATGTTCTCTGGTTCGATAGGCCGGGTGAAGCTGGGCCAGCCCGTGCCTGAGTCAAATTTATCGAGTGAAGAGAACAACGGCTCGCCGCTGACGACATCTACATAGATGCCCGGCTCGTAGTGATCCCAGTAAGCGTTCTGAAACGGCGGTTCCGTGCCGCAGTTGCAGACGATTTCAAACTGCTCTGGTGTCAGACGCTTCTTGAGCTCTTCCCGAGAGAGTCTCTTGTACTGTGTCATGGTCTCCTCCTGTCAACGTATTATTATAGCGCAGTTGCGCCCACGTCGCTCATCGCTATAATCTCCCTGAGTGATCTATTATGCGATTCTTTGCTCTTGTTGTGCTTTTGATTGTGGGGGTCTTCGTGCGTGGCGCAGCGCAGTCGCCATTGGTCTTGGTCTTGGACTGGCTGCCCAACCCCAATCACGTTCCGCTCTACGTCGCCCAGCAGATGGGCTTTTTCGCTGCAGAAGGCCTTTCAGTCTCTCTGCAAACGCCGACGGCGTTCGACCCCAGTGACCCGGCCAAGCTCGCCGCTTCGGGCCGCGCCGATCTCGCTCTGACGACCCCGATCAATCTCATTGTCATTCGTGCACAGAATGTCCCGGTGACGGCTATCGGCTCGCTCATTCAAAAGCCGTTGGGGGGCTTGCTCGCGCTCAAAGAGCGCGGGATTCGTACCCTCGCTGATTTCAAAGGGCGCAAGATCGGCTATTCGCTAGAGCCTGAAGAACCCGTCTTGTGGGCTGCAATGTTGGAGACAGCGGGCTTAAAGCCCGGAGAGTACACGCTCATCAACGTGGGCTTCGACACGCTCCCAGCGCTTTTAACCGGCCAAGTGGACGCCATCGGCGCGTTTCGCAACGTCGAGAAGATCTTAGTAGAAGTCCAAGAGCGCAAAGAGACCGTCTTCTTCCCGTTTGAGGAGCACGGCATCCCTGAGCACCCCCAGCTGGTCTTCATCGCCAACGAGACCGTAACTCGCCAGAAGTCTGAGCTGCTGAAGAAGTTCCTGCGAGCCGTCACACGCGCCGTGGCCTTGACGCTTCACGAGCCCAATCGCGCCTTTGCGCTCTTCTTGCAAGCCAATCCCGATCTGCAACGCGAAGCCGATCTGAACAGAAGATTCTTCGAGGCGACGCTGGCGCTCTTTGCCGGAGCGCCCTGTCATAACCAGCTCGAACAGTGGGCGAAGCTTCAAGACTTTCTGTTCACGCGCAAGCTCATCGAGCGGATGAGTGATCTCTCGCAGCTCGTCACGGAAGATCTTTTGCCCCCGGAGTGTGGCCGATGATCAGAGTTGGGTTCTATCAGTTCTGTCCCGTCTTTGGCGACAAGCGCGCCAATCTCCACGTGATCGCCGAGGCGATAGAAAAAGTCGAAGCTGATCTGCTCGTGCTTCCGGAGCTGTGCACCACGGGGTATCTCTTCACGTCGCAAGGCGAGGTGAACGAACTTGCTGAACCCATTCCCGGTCCGACGACGCTCTTTCTAGAGAGCCTCACACGGCGCAAGCATCTGTGGCTAGTGCTGGGGATGGCCGAGCGCGACGAGCTTTCTCAAAAGTGCTATAACTCCGCGGTGCTCATCGGGCCGGACGGCTCAAGAGCGACGTACCGCAAGGCTCATCTCTTCTTTGAAGAGAAGCTCTATTTTTCTCCAGGTGACACGCCCTTCAGGGTCTACGATATAGGGATTGCCAAGATCGGGATGCTGGTCTGTTTCGATCACTTCTTTCCTGAGGCGGCGCGGGCGCTTGCGCTGCAGGGGGCGCAGATC
>JBEPZC010000092.1:0-4914 GCA_041641035.1 Candidatus Bipolaricaulota bacterium | reverse complement strand
AGAGGCAGTGCGCGCTGTCTTCGCACGCGAGCGATTCGATTTAGTGAACCATCACGCGGCCCAAGTCGACGTGCGCGTCTCGGTCGCTGATCCCCTGCGCGACGCGCGCACAAATATCACAGGGTTGCTCACGCTCCTGGAGGCGTGCCGCGAGTTTTCCGTGAAAAAGTTCATCTTCATTTCGTCTGGTGGGGTCATCTACGGTGAGCCGGACAAGCTGCCCATCCCTGAAGACGCCCCGAAAAGACCGATCAGCCCCTATGGAGTTGCCAAGCTCGCCAGCGAATTCTATCTGTTCAGTGCTCACCAGACCTGGGGATTAGAGTATATAGCACTGCGCTATGCCAATGTCTACGGGCCGCGCCAGACCCCCAAAAGCGAAGCAACCGTGATCAGCACATTTGCGCGGGCTCTTGCACAAGGCGAGCCGGTCACCATCTTCGGATCGGGCGAGCAGACGCGCGATTTCGTCTTCGTGCAGGACGTTGTGTCGGCCAACCTCTTGGCCACAGAACGGCTATCTGCGATCAACCAAGAAACGATGGCCTCTTCTATAGACGATCTCGCTTTGAACGTAGGGACGGGGCATGAGACGAGCGTGAATCAATTGCGGAAGATATTCTCCCAGATACTTCAGAAGGAATGTGATGCGCGCTACGCTCCGGCGCGCCCAGGAGAGCTCCAGCGCAATGCGCTCGATATCTCGAAAGCCCAGCAGGTGTTGGGGTTTACGCCGAAGGTTTCATTAGCAGACGGATTGCGCAAGACGATGGAATGGGTGTGCTCCTCGACTCCAAGGTGAGGCCGATTACTGACAGGGGGACGGAGATCGTTCATAATAGAAGTGAATCACCTCCTTGGGCTTGGCTGATCCCAGCCAAGCGAGTCGCAAACCCTCTCACCTCCTAGGGGCGGCCCTCAAAGGCCGCCTTTTTGTCTGTCTTATACGAAGCTATGCAGGCTTGCGACAAAGTAGTTGATCCCAATCCAAGCATAGAGCACCGCAAGATATCCTAAGACCGACAGCCACGCGACTAATCGGCCGCGCCAGCCTGGATCGTGTGCTCCCCATTTCAGTCGCGCGTGCAGATAGACCGCATAGATTAAAGCCGCCACAAGCATTGCCGTCTCTTTGGGGTCCCAGCCCCAGTAGCGGCTCCACGCTTGCTCCGCCCAAATCCCCCCAAAGACGAGGCCCCCGATGGCGTAGAACGGAAATCCCAAAGCGTTGCAGCGATAGATCATCTCTTCGATATGCTCTAATTGCTTAGTAGACTGGCCCTCCCCATGCACGGTGACCAGGAGCCAGCCAAACCCGGCGCACAGCACCGCCAAGAGCGCTCCAGATGCGAGCATCTTCTCTACCTGCAGCGTAGCAAAGAGCGGAATCACTCCAAAGATAACCGCGGCGATCACTACGACCAATGCCCCAAAGAGCAGAAAGAGCTTCTTCTCATAGCGACGCCACAGATACACAAGCGTCGCGCCAAACCCGCTGGTGAAGAACGCGATCCCAAGGACCATAAAGAGCACGTGGACCGTGAGCCAATAGCTCTGCAGGCTCGCGGGAACGCCCGTGGGAGCGCTGGGGGCAAAGCCCGGCGACGCAGCGACCGAGAGCATCACGAATGCCGCGCCGGTGACGAAGACCCCCACTTGCTTGAGCTGAAATGTGCGTTCCATCACGAAATAGATCAACGGGATAAGCCACGCGAAGAACGTCAGCGTCTCATAGGTCGTCGAGAGGGGCAGGAAAAACGCTTTGACCCACTGCGAGGCATTGCCCAGCTCAATCGCGCGGGCGATCACCCCTGCGGTGGAGATCAGCAGGCTCACCACAAGCGCACGAGTTGCCCAGACGCCAGAAGAAGGGATTCCCCACACACTACTCGTAGCGACAACGCCTAAGAATCTGCCCTCCCCAGAGGAAGGAGAGGCCTCTTCTCTCTCAAGGGAATGGGGCTTCAACACGACGTGAAGTAGATAGAGCACAAAGGTTACGAAATAACTCACTGTGCTGATATAGAAGAGCAGCACGCTTAGGTATTTCACGATCTCCTCCTTAACAGTTACGTGACGAGTTCTGGCTCAGGATGTGTCACGATCTGCAGCCGTTCTATCTCTTCCACAAGACGACGAAGCTCTTGTCCGAACGATCTCAGATTGTTGCGCGCCGTTCCGGCGATGACGATCTCGCCCTCAGAGATATGCACCCAGATCTGGCGGTGCTTGAAATACATGTGCACGAGCATCCCCACAATCATGAAGAGAAAGCCGATATATACAATAGGGCGACCGGGGTCTTTGGTGATCTGTAGGCCGGTGAACTCCGGCGCTGTCATGCCCACAAGCTTGATTATGTAAGGCGTCTTGCCGCCGACGCGGTCCATCGTCATCTCCCATAGAGCTTGCATCTCCGGGCGGGAGAAGGCCCATGTGCGCATGAGTCTCAGCCCCTGATCGTCGTAGATCTCCACAAAGACTGCCGGGTTCTCCAGACGCTGCGTCCGGCTATACGCAATAAGATTCTCCGTCAGAGCAAAATCGGGCAAAAACGCCCCGATCTTCACAAAGATGTTCTCCGACGGGATTTCGAAGCCGTCATCGACGGTGCCGACGAACTCCCCAACCGCCGTGCCGTCGGCACGGAAGAGCGCAAGGGTAACACGTGCTGCCCCCTGCCAATCTATGCCAAACGCCGATTGGTAGAAATTATAGCCCTTATAGCGCAGCGGCGCGTTCACTTCAATAGTCTTTGTTAAGATCTCTTTCTCGTTCTCGATCACCGTCAGCTCGGTGCGCCAGTCCATGACGCGCTCGGAGTCCTTGTAGTTTTCGCTCCAGAATCTATTTACCTTCACGACGAAGTCCGCGCCGGGCAGTCTCACTATGTCACCCTGATGGGCGATCTCGAAGGTGCGATACCCCAGGAGCATCGTCACCAGCCCGCCACAGATCACTCCCAACAAACTGATATGGAAAACGTCGATTCCAAAGCGTTCCCAGCGCCATTTCTCCGCGAGGATTTGTGCCCCCTGCTCGCGCACGCCATAACCGTGGTGCTGCAGCACCTCGCGAATCTTTGGGGAGGCGTCGGGGCAGACGGAGCCGGAGATCACATATGAGTGCTCAAAGCGCCGCAACCCCTCCGGAGAGATAAAGCCCATAGGGAGCTTCCAGTAGCGCCAGGAAGCCCTCAGCCTCTTGAGGGTGCACGCCAAGAGATTGAGGGTGAAAAGCGTCATCAAGAAGAGAAAGTACCACGATCCAAAGACGTTGGTGAGCTGGAGTCTTTTCAGGGTATTGTAGCCTGCGACGCCATAGCGCGCGATGTAATCGACTTCGCGGGTGAACGTCTCTTGGGGGATGAGCGTGCCCACAAGGGCCACCAGCGCGATGAGCGAGAGCAACACGATCGCAAGCGTGATGGACGTGAAGAACGTATACAGATCGTGGGCGATCTCACGGAGGAATGCTCGCATAGCTAAGGAGAGTCCAAGGCACGCGTGGTCTTTTCAAAGGCCGTGATCATATCAGCGACGCTCATCGAGCCAAGCCACTTGCCACGAATGATCCCGTTCTCGTCGATGAAGAAGCTTGTTGGGAGTCCTGTGAGCTTGTAGAGCACGAAGATCTTCCCTTGGGTGTCGAGCAAGTTCGTATATGTGACCCCGTATTGGCTCAGGAACTCTTGCACAGATTGGGGGTGATCGTTCGAGTTGATCCCGATGACGTGGATCTTGTCACCGTATCGGCTGAAAAACTCTTGGAGATCGGGCATCTCCTTGCGACATGGGGGGCACCAGCTCGCCCAAAAGTTGAGCAAGATGGGCTTGCCGTACAGGTCACTCAAGCGCACGTTCTGCCCCTGGAGGTCTTGCAGCTCAAAGTCTGGAGCGCGAAAGCCTATCGCCGGGCGCTCCTCGTCGAAGTGCAGCTGAGCTTCTTTGTCGAGAAAGATCCCTTGATTTGATTTCAAGACGAACTCATTGATCCGGTCTTCGCGTCGCAGAGCGCCGGGGGTTTGCGGTCCGGGATCATAGAAGAAATACGAATAGGTGATCAGTCCGATCCATCCTAGTCCCGCCAGGATGAGCACGCCGACGAGTAGCTTCTGCGCCATCGTGAGAGAGATTATATAGAGCGCGGAGCGCACAAGCAACCTGTCCTTGACGCCGAGATCATAATATCTTACTATGGCGTCCTTATGAGGGTGAAGACGGTCTTCTTCGACATGGATGGCACGCTCGTCTGGGTGCCGGGGAGCGGGCAGGCCGACTGGTTTGCCCAGCGCGTTCAGCAGCTGGGGGTATCGTTCGAGCGCGAGCAATTGGCTCACGCATATCACAGAGCGCAGCAGCGGTGGCAGCGTGAGATCCGTCCGCGCTTGGGGTTCAGCACGGAATCGTTTGTGGAGTGGAACAAGCTGATCTTAGGGGAGATGGGGCTTGACGGCGAGCTCACAGAGCTTGCTCACAAGATCCAAAGCTATTGGGAAATCCCCGCAGATGAGCTGTTCCCTGAGGTGCCGCACGAGCTGGAGAGGCTGCGTCGACGCGGCATCGAACTGGGGATCGTCTCGCATCGACCGATAGCGGGGATCGAGCGTTCGTTGGAGAAGCACAATCTGAAAGGATTTTTCCGTTGGTTGGCCAGTCCCGACTCGACGGGGATCGCTCATGGGAAGCTCGACCGAGCTTTTTGGGCTTCTGTGCTGAAGCGGGCGGGCGTGGCCCCTCAGGAGGCACTGCACGTCGGTGATGACTTTGAGACGGATATTCGTGGGGCGCGGCGCGCGGGCCTTCATGCCGTCTGGATCGAGCGTCCGGAGTTGAAAGATCAGCTCTTCCCTGGGCGGCTGGGGGTTGGAGTTCCTGAGGGCGTGCCCCCTGCAGAGCACCCCTGCGCGCGGGT
>JBEPZC010000091.1:0-4928 GCA_041641035.1 Candidatus Bipolaricaulota bacterium | reverse complement strand
GGTGGAGCGTTTTGAGGGATGAAATCGCGTTCTGCGCCGGGGACGCTGTAGTCATACGCCCAGCGATAGACTACAGGTCTTTCGGCTCCCCAGTTGCCGTGAGGGGGAGGCGTTGTCGGCGTCTGCCATTCGAGGGTTGTCGCTTTCCAGGGGTTGGGCTCGGCGCGCTTGCCGCGGAAGGCGCTCCAGATCAAATTCCCTAAGAAGACAAGCTGCATCGCTCCCACAGCCAGCGCTGCTATCGTGATGACTATATTTAATTCACGGGTCTGCGAGGGCAAATATTGCAAGACATTGAAGTCGAAGTACCGTCGGGGCACGCCCAAGATCCCCAGCAAGAACATGGGGAAGAAGATCATATACGCGCCCACAAACGTCACCCAGAAGTGCAGCTTCCCCAGCGTCTCGTTGAACATGCGCCCCGTCACCGTGGGGAACCAGTGATAAATACCTCCAAAGATAGCCATCAAGGCTGCGACGCCCATGACCAAGTGAAAGTGCCCCACGACGAAGTATGTGTCGTGCAGCGGGACGTCGGCGATGACGTTCCCCAAGGGCAGTCCCGTTAAGCCCCCGATGATAAACGTGCTGATCCAGCCGATGCCAAAGAGCATGGGCACAGTAAATTGTATATTGCCGCGCCACAGCGTCAGCAGCCAGTTATAGACCTTCACGGCTGACGGGATGGCGATAATTAAAGTGCTCACGGCGAAGAAGAACCCAAAGTACGGGTTCATGCCGCTCACGAACATATGATGGGCCCAGACGAGAAACCCAATGACCGCGATCGCTGCGAGAGCTATGACCATCGCTTTATAGCCGAAGATCGGTTTGCGCGAGTGCGTCGAGATGAGATCGGAAGCGATGCCCATCGCTGGCAGAATGACGACGTAGACTTCCGGATGTCCAAAGTACCAGAAGAGATGTTGGAAGAGCAAGGGGTTGCCGCCCTCACGGGGGAGCTGCTGCCCAAAGAGCGTCACCGTGGGGATGAAGAAGCTCGTGCCCAAGAGATTGTCTAACAGGAGCATCACGCCGCCGACAAAGAGCGCTGGGAACGCCAACAGCGCCATGACTGATCCTATGAAGATCCCCCAAACCGTTAGGGGCATGCGCATCAGCGTCATCCCCTTGGTGCGGCATTGCAAGACGGTCGTGACGTAATTTAAGCCGCCCATGGTTGCTGCAGCAATGAAGATAACGAGAGAGACGAGCATGAGTTTGATCCCCCAGCCCGATCCCGGTGCGGCGTTTGGGAGAGCCGACAGCGGGGGATAGAGCGTCCACCCTGCGCCCGTGGGGCCTCCCGGCACGAGGAACGCTGCCATCAGCACGATGACTGAGAGCAGATAGACCCAGTAGCTGAGCATGTTCAAAAACGGGAAGGCCATATCACGAGCGCCGATCATCAACGGGATAAGATAGTTACCAAAGCCCCCAAGCAAGATCGCCGTCAGCAAGTAGACGATCATGATCATGCCGTGCTGAGTTAGCATCTGATAGTACGAGCCGGGATTTATGAAACTGGACCCTGAGGGGAAGGCTAACTGGAAGCGAAGCAGCCACGAGAGCACCAGTCCAAACAGCCCTATGGCCAACGCTGTGATCGTGTATTGCAGAGCGATCACTTTATGGTCTTGGCTGAAGATATATTTGGTCCAGAAGCTTGCGTGAGTATCCCCTGACATATCGTTTCACTCCTAGGGTTTGACGGTGGTGGCGACTGTGGGTTGTTTAGCCAGCCACTCTTGGAATCTTTCTGAGCTCTCGACGATGACGGGGCTTTGCATTCTATGGTGGCCGATGCCGCACAGCTCGGCGCAGACGGCTTGGAACTTCCCTTCGCGTGTCGGGATAAACCAATAGTGGGTCACCATGCCGGGGACGGCGTCCATCTTCGCGCGGAAGCTGGGGATGAAAAAGCTGTGCAGGACATCCTTAGCTCGTATGTGGAGCAAGACGGGACGATTGACAGGCAGATGGAGCTCGGTGTACGAGAGGATATCATCGTGAGCGGCGGGGTCGGTCAGGTCGATTCCGAAGGGATTTTTTGGTGTGATGAGCTTGGGATTGGCTCTGCCGAGAGTGCCGTCGGGGCCTGGATAGCGATAGATCCAACGCCACTGTTCCCCTAGGACTTCCACGACCATCGCGTCGCGCGGCGGGCTGATGAAGCGGGAGTACGCAAACAGCCCCGGCGCTAGCAAGATAATAATCCCCAAGGCTGTGACCCCGATTAGGATCTTCTCGATCCTGGGGTTATCGGGGATGAACTGTGCGCGGGTTTGTTCGCGAGCGCGGTAGCGCAGCACAAGATACGCCAAGACGAGATTGAGGGTCACGAAGGCGATCCCGATCACAGCGAGCGTGATGAGCAGCGCTCCATCTATCTCATTCCAATTAGAAGCTAACGGCGTGAACCACCATATACCGCTTGCTACGAGCGCGATGGCCCCTACAACAATAACGACCAACGCCACGGATGTTACGATGGGCATCTTGGCTTACTCTTTCCCCTATCTTTTGTGATATAGGTCATATACGAGATTGATCTATGACAACTCATTATAATAGTTAGCTGGTCTATGTGCAATATTCCATGATGGATATCATATATGAGGGTGCTTGATGTCTGACTGCAAGCGATTTGAATCCTCTCGAAGTATAGTATTATAATTGCTCAATTCACAGCTCAGGGAGTGTGATGTGTTTTATGGCAGAGAAGGAACCGGAGATCCCCGAAGGAGAGGGGCGCTTCCCTTGGTGGATTTGGGTAGCTGTGCTTGCTTGGCTGGTCTATGCTTTTCTGATCGGGCCGTTCGCGCTCACCAGCCCGCGCGGCTAAATGAAGCTCAAGGAGAGTAGAGAGCATGGCTGAGAAGGCTATCAAGCTGTGGTTCTTTTCGTCGCTTGTTTGGCTGGCAGTGGGACCGCTCATTGGTGCGCTGATGTCACTGCAGTTTCTGTGGCCCGATGCGCTGAATTTTCTAGCAGACCTCAACCTTGCCTACAGCAAAGTCCGCATCTTTCACACGAATTTAGTGATCTACGGCTGGATCGGGATGAGCTTCATTGCTGCAATTCTCTATATCATCCCGAAGCTCTGCGGCACCGAGCTGAAATACGCTGCGCTCGCCTACTGGGCCGGATGGCTGTGGAATCTAGCCGTCGCGCTCGATGTGATATTGATCTGGGCAGGTATAGTGGGGAACCCGTTACTCTCCATCCAGCCCTATGAGTACGCGGAAGCCCCGTTGCTCGTTGATATTCTCATCGTGCTCTGCGCTGTCGCTATTATCTTCAGCGTGCACTCTACCGTGCTAGCCCGCACAAAACCGAATCTTTACGTCTCCGTCTGGTATCTTTTGGGTGGGCTGTACACCACAGCGATCACGTATGTAGTGGGGAACTTTCTCACCTTGGCGTTTTCAGGGGTGGGCAATCAGATCATTCACGCGTGGTGGCTGCACAACGCTGTAGGCCTGTTTATTACCCCCTTGGGGTTAGGCATTGCGTATTATCTGATCCCTATCGCTTCACAGCAGCCTGTCTATTCTCATAGACTAGGGATTTTAGGCTTCTGGACGCTCATGGCGTTCTACCCCGGCACGGGGCTGCATCACTTCTTACAGATGCCCATGCCCACGTGGATCGGCGAGTTTGCCGTGGTCAGCTCGGTGTTGCTAGCCATCCCCGTGCTCGCCGTCGTCGTCAATCACTTGGCGACGCCCGCGGGCAATTGGAAGAAGATCTTTGACTCGTTCCCCTTACGATTTGCGATCTTCGGCTCGGTCTACTATCTGTTCACCTGCATTCAGGGGCCCTTTCAATCGACGCACGCCGTCAATTGGTTTGTGCACTTTACCGAATGGGTCCAGGCGCACGCGCATCTGGCGCTGACCGGCGCGTTCACTTGCTATGGGATCGCTGCGCTTATCTATATCTTCCCGCGCCTGACCGGCAGGCAGCTCTACAGCAGAACTTTAGCCAGCTGGGTCTTCTGGATCATGGCCGTCGTCTTCCCGTTATTCTATCTAGGGTTCACGCACTCCGGGCTGGTGACAGGGATCAGCATTAATATCCTTGGCAACACTATATACGAGACGATCTCGGCGGTCTGGCTGGCGCGGTTCTTTAGAACCCTGATGGGCGCGGGCGTGGTGCTGGGATTCTTGCTCTTTGGGTATCTGATTGTGCGTTCGTTGCAAGTGGGTCCGAAGTTTGCAGAGGGCATGAGTGAGATCGCTGAGCCGGCAGCAGCTCGCCTCGAAAGGAGAGTGGCAGCTTAGTATGCAGCATCAACACCAACCCTGGCAGGCCCCCAGCGAAGCGTCTGCGATCTATTGGGTCTTGACTGTTCTGGTTGGAGCTGGGATCCTCGCATTTATGCTGTGGGCGCTCTACGGCAAGATGCGCCCGCGACAATGGACAACGGCAGGGTATCACGCTCTCGGGGCTTTGGTGATTATCATGACGCTGTTTACGCTCGTGCTCTATATCATCCCTGCCAACCAGGCGCAGCAGATCCCCCCTACAGCGCGGGCGTGGGACTGGAAGCCAGGAGAATCTATCAAGGACCCCGGCGGCTCCGGCCTTGAGGGCGAACCCTATCGGGGATATCTTGTGTATTTGGCCAACGGCTGCACCTACTGCCACACGCTCTATCTGCGCCCAGAGGACATCAAGACGGGATGGGCCGAGGGCGCTAAGCCCGACGAAGTCTCGCAGATGGGCGACTTTGTGCACTATCCGTTTACGATGCTCGGCACCCAGCGCGACGGACCGGATCTCACTGTTATCGGGCGCAAAATCCCCGATATGAAGTATCACATTGATCACCTAGTAGACCCCAGAAGGTTCAAGCCAAAATCTGTGATGCCCACCTATCGCTATTTGAGCGAGCGAGACCTTCGCGATCTTGCGGCGTT
>JBEPZC010000090.1:0-5032 GCA_041641035.1 Candidatus Bipolaricaulota bacterium | reverse complement strand
GCCCAACAATGCTCAGCGTCTGGACGAGATCCCCCTCAGCGAAGATGAACAGAAACGGGAGCGACTCGCGCAGGGCATTGAGGGTCGCTCGAGTTGCTTCCAAAGCGAGCTGAGCTTGTCCAAGCTCTGCCAGTGCCTTGAGCGTCTCTAGGGCGAGCCCCCCGCACGCGCCGGGATCGCATTGCTGGAGATACCCGCTCTTCAGGAACGCCAGCACGGCCTGGAGCGCTTCCGCGCTCTTTATCTGACGCAGTGCGCGCAGAGCCGCTTGGCGCACCATCGGCATGTCGTCGTGCAACACCGCGTGGGAGAGGGCAGGCACAGCTTGATTGCCCAAGGAGGCGAGTGCATGTGCGGCCGCCACGCGCCCTTGTGGGAAGCGCCCGGTTCGCAGCAGATCGCTCAAGGGATCGAGCGCAGCAGGGTCGCTCAGAAGTTCGAGGGCTCCTGCAGCGCCGACTTGGATCGCTTCGGAATCTATCGATAATGCTGCGATCAGCTGCGGCACAGCGTTGCGCACCCCCAAGACTCCCAACGCAAACGCCCCCGAGCCGCGCACGAAGGGGTCTTCTGTTGGGTCATCGAGCGTCTGAGTGAGGAGCGCGATGGCAGCTAGTGAGCGCAGTTGGGCGAGGGCCTTGAGCATCGCAGCGCGCTCGACAAGATTAAAAACTTCGCGGTCGGAAAAAGCGCGCAGCAAGGCGATCTCAGCAGCATTCCACACAGCCTGTGGCAAGCGTGCGGATGCTGTTCGCTCTTGGAGTGAGAGCGCTGCTGCAGCGAGCGTCTCGCGCTCCGCGAGCAATTGAGTAATGATACTGGGGTCTCCCAACGAGACAGCAGCAGCCCACCGGATGCTGGCGACGCTATCCGTCCGGGCGGCTTGACGCAGCGCGTCCGCGGCTGACGAGCGAAACCGAAAGAGCCCCTCAGCTGCAGCACGTCGTACAAACGACGCTTCGTCAGCGAGCAGTCGCTCTGCCAGCAATGGCACAACGGAGTCGTCCCCATAGCGCACAAGGCTCGTGACGGCGCTGAGGCGCTCTGCAGCGCTCCCGTTCTGAAAGATCTCAGAGAAGACCGCGAGCGCCTCGCGCTTGAGTTCTGTCAACTCACGGGAAGATAGGGGCTCCTGACCCGTCGCCGTCAGGCTCACCAAAAGTGCCCCGGCCACCAGCGCCCACCGCACTCGCACAGCTCTTCACTTCCCTAACTTGTTCGGATCGAAGAGATCGTTGGGAAGATCCTTCGCTTCGATCTTGGTGATGGTCAACAGCGTCTTATTAGTCTTGATGAGCTGGTTCTCGATGAGCTGTTTCTTGACGTACTCGTCTTTGTTGTCTAAAGTCCCGTACTCTTGGTAGCTCACGTCGTTGAGGGGGTCGCCGCTGAGCGCGAAGAGCCGCGCCTTGAGCGGGCGCAGCGTGGCTTTGTCGGCTGTGACGGTGACCCTTTGGAAGGCCACGCTCTTATTGGTGGCTTCGAGCTCGACTTCCAGACCGGCCTTGTTACCCGGGAGCGTCACGTCTTTGCGAGACTTTATCTTATAGTCGTCCTTGAACTGAATGCCCACGGTCTCGGCCACGCTGGAGTCGCCAAAGACTTGTTGGCGCCCGCTCACTTTGAGGGGGGTTGCCAATCCCGGCTGCCAGAAGAACGTCCCCTCCGGCGTGCTCACATAGACCTGGCCCTTCAATTCCTCCGGAGCGAGAAATTCGATGCGCGCGTAGCGCTTGCCGTTGATCTCTTTGAAGTAGAGTTGGACGATCGCTTGCTTGGTGCCATCGGGTCTATCAGCGACGACCTCAACGGTCATGGTGAACGATGAAGACTCGACAAAGCGCGCTTTGTCGAATGCTTCTAAGAGCTGATCGTCGGTGGGCGCCGGTTGCGCGACCAACCCGATCCCTAACAACGGAGCCGCCAGTGCGGCCAACAGAACGTAGTGTGTGAGTCTCTTCATAATCGGTGCTCCTTTCTTTACTCTATATCAGACATAGCTTAACGCTTCAACGATATTCTTTCGTGCCGTCTTCCACGCCGGGTAGAGCGTGCCCAAGAACGTCGAGACCAACGCTGTGAAGAATGGCACGACAGCAACGGACAGATTGACGGCAATCTGCACGGGGACGGGATCGAGTGCTCCAGGAGGCAGCCATTGGATCGAAGCGTTGTTCAACCACACCCCTAAGATCGCACCTAAGACCACTCCGAGCGATCCTCCCAGCACTCCTAGGATCGTCCCTTCAGTGACGAAGATGCGAAAGACTTGTGATCTGTTCGTCCCGATAGCCCTGATCGTGCCGACTTCTCGAGTGCGCTCTAAGAACGACATCGTCAGGACTTCTAAGACGCTGAAGAAGACCAGCACGAAGACCCCAAGGGTTGTGAACGCCGCAAAGACACCCCAGAACGCGCGGATTGAGTCGTAGAACGTAGTGAGCTTCTGCCAGGGGCGCGCTTCCAGCGGGATCTGGAGGGCAGCGAGCTTCGCTGTGATCTCTTGGGCGAACGCTTCAGCTTGGTCTATATCTTTCAGTTGGATGATGACGCGCTCGACCCCTTGGGTGCGCAGGAGCTGCTGGGCAAACTCGAGGTTGACGATCCCGATCTGGCCCTCCTGCGTGATGCTATTATAGCGGATAGTGCCGACGATCGTAGCGCTGGCGGCGTTGAACGCGCCGCTGGCCGTGCCGCTGGCAACGTTGATGATATCGCCGGGGCGGACGTTGAGCGTCTCAGCGAGCCGGCGTCCGATCAGAATCTGGGGCGTGCCGTCATTGAGGAGGGGCCGTCCGTCCACGACGACCCGGCTATAGTCTTCTATAGGGTTGCCCGGGATGAGCCCGCGCCCAACTACGAGGGTGCTGCCCTTCTCGTTGCCGATCAATCCGGCAAAGCCCAGCGTCCATGTATATCCCGTCACGCGCGGGTCGTCTTTCAAGAGAGCGACGATCTTTTGCAGAGTCTCTTGGGGGATGAGGTACTCATAGCGCTCGGTCTTATTGTCAAAGAGTTTCGCGTCGGCGATCTGCACCGCGCCGATCTCCCGAGTGAGATTGATCTTGATCGAATCGAAGCTCTCCGTGATGAAGCCCATCACGAAGTAGAGGATAGCGACGCCGAGGGCGGTCACGCCCAGGCTGAACGCGGTGCGGCGCTTGTTGCGCAGGACGTTGCGTGCAGCGATCTTGAAGAACATCTTTGAGCTCCTTATTTGGACGCGAGCGCTTCTACAACGTTGAGCCGTGCTGAATGTAAAGCCGGGTAGAGTGCCGACAGTGCGGTCGCTACCGTGCTGATGATGAACGGCGCGAGCGCGTTTTGAAGCCCTAAGCGCACTCGTACAGGGATGGGCTCGAGCGCCCCTGGAGGCGTCCAGCCAATCCCTAAAGCATTAAAGCCTTGCCCGGCCAGCCAGCCCACTACAATCCCGATCAGACTTCCCAACACCCCCAAAAAGACGCTTTCTACAAAGAACATCAGGAAGACCTGATAGCGCTTCGTCCCGATGGCGCGGATCGTCCCGACCTCGCGAGTGCGCTCTAGAAACGAGAGCGTCAAGACTTGAAGCACGATAAAGAAGACCAGCACGGAGACAGCAATCGTTAAAAACCCAAAGAGAATTTCGAAAAAGCCTCTGAGCTGACGGTAAAACTCTGCGAGTTGCTCCCAGGTGCGCACTTCAAATTCGAGGCCCGCTTCGGTGAGTTTGCGTTGCACCAACGCCGCGACGCGGTCGGTGTCATCAAGACTATTGATCGTGACGATGACTTTCGTGACCCCGGCGGTGTCCAGCAGGATCTGCCCATAGCTGAGGGGCATGAAGATGAGCTGACTCTCGACGATGGCATTATTGAGGGTGTAGATCCCGGCGACCTGCAGCGGCCCGACGTTATAGGCGCCGTCGACGGTCGTCGTCGTCATGGTGAAGAAATCGCCGGGCTTGAGCTGCAGCTCTTCAGCTAAGGTGCGTCCCACTAAGACTTTGGCGCGGTCGTCGGGTGTTAGTCCCGAGCCCTCCACGACGAGATCGTTATAGTCAAGAGCTTGGTTTTGTGGCTCTAAGGCTGTGGCGCGCACGACTTTCGTCTTGCGCTCAGTGATCGCCAGCCCTGAGAGACCGAGCTGAACGGTATACGCCGTCACTTCGGGCGTCTGTTGCAGGATCTCGGCGATCCGAGCGACTTTGTCTGGGGGAATAAGATACTGAAAATTTTCGGTCTTCTCCGCCCACAGCAAGGGGGAAGCGATCTGGAAGTTCCCGAATTGTCTCACGGTGCCCGCGCGATAACTGAAGATGCTTTCGTCGACATAGCCGCGTACGACGTAGATCATCGCGGTGCCCAGGGCGATGATGGCCAAGCTGAGCAGGGTGCGGCGGCGGTTGCGTAATAGATTTCTGAGAGGGATGAGCAGCTTAAGCTCCATTGGTGTGTCCTTCGTCGAAGAGTTGCCCGTCGCGAATTTTCACAGTGCGCTGGGCGTATTGGGTGACTAAGGGATCGTGGGTGACGACGATGAACGCGACGTGGTGCTCTTCGTTGAGCCGTCTCATAATGGCCATGACTTGTTTGCCCGTTTCAGAGTCTAAGTTGGCCGTGGGCTCATCGGCGAGGACTAATTTGGGGTTGGTGACGAGCGCGCGGGCGATGGCGACGCGCTGGCGCTGGCCGCCGGAGAGCTCATCGGGCCGACGATTGGCCAAGTCTTTGAGGCCGACTTCTTCTAAGAGGGCCATGACGCGGCGGCGGCGCTCAGCTCGTCTCAGCCCCAACAGCAGCAGGGGGTACTCGACGTTCTCATATGCTGACAGAACGGGGATGAGATTGAACGTCTGGAAGACCAGACCGATCTTGCGCTTGCGCAGCTCGGCGAGCTGCCCTTCGGAAAGCTGGCTGGTCGGCTGGCCTTCGATGAAGACCTCCCCGGAAGTCGGCTGGTCAATGCACGCGATCAGATTGAGAAAGGTGCTCTTGCCCGAGCCCGACGGCCCGTTGATGACGATAAAATCGCCGACGTCGGCTTGAAA
>JBEPZC010000089.1:0-5125 GCA_041641035.1 Candidatus Bipolaricaulota bacterium | reverse complement strand
CTATGAGGGGCGCCCCCATGTACCGTTGCATCCCGATGGCGTCACGCAGATAGGGCGCTTGGCGCGCGCTCTTGTCGCTGCCACCAAAGACCGCGTCTTTCACGCCTTCTACTAAGATGGCCAAGCCCTCTAAGCGTCGCGCTTGAAGGTCGTGATGGATCTTCTCGAAAAGATTATAGATTCTCTCTTTCAACACCTTCACCCCCTACGCTTGTCCCGATAGAATCTTGCTCTTACCCTCACGGATCTGCTCTAACAGCGGGATCTTGCTCGGGCAGACATACGCACAGAGCCCACACTCAATACACGCAAAAAGATCGATATTCTGGGCTTCGCTCAACAGCCCCTTGGCTGAATACTCCCCAAGAAGCGCTGGGACGAGATTCTGCGGGCAGACATCTATACAGTACCCACACTTAATGCATGGCCTGGGGTTGCCGTTCAAGCTCGTGGTCGCACGCTTGTAGCGCACCCATGGCAAGCTCAGATACGCACCGGTGAACGAATCGCGGTCGAAGCCTGGCCCAGCGACGGGAAAGAGCTCAGGCTCTGCTTCTTTGAGAGCGATGACCGCTGGAGTCTCTTTCACGATGGGAACCTCAAGGTCGCCCTGCGCCTGCCCACGGAGAACGCTTCCCATAACGATCCGCCCATGGCATTTGAGATTGTTTTCTAAGAGATTCCCAATAGGTGTGCCCAGGCGAACGCGATAGTTCCCTGGCTCTTTCACCGCAGAGCCTCCTACCGAGACGACGCGCTCGACGAAGGGCCTCCCTTCCACGACAGCTTCATAAGCAGCTACGCACTGCTGTACGTCCTGGACGACGCACCCGACATCGGTCGCGTAGCCCTGCTGGGGCAGAAGCACTCCCAACAGCGTGCGAATGAGCACGGCGTCGTCCCCCTGGGGGTACTTCGGACGCAGCTGATGAATCGTACACCAGTCATAGTATTCAAGACGCTCGATCAGCTCTTCGTAAATTCTCGGCTTGTTATACCCCAAGCCGATGTGCACCTGGACGTTGCCCAGGGCTTGGCGCAAGATCTTCATGCCGTTCACAAACTTGTCGAATTCTTCATACATCAACTGATCTGTTGCTTCGCAGAACGGCTCGGTCTCGATGGCATTAATGATGAGGAAGCGGATCTTTTCTGGCGTGGCATATGCTGAGTGATAGATCGTTGGGAATCCTGATTGTCCACCGCTTGTGACCCCAGCTTCATAGAGGATCTTTCCTAGCTCCTCTGGGGGAAGCCTCTCGTAAGAGGGAGGGCGGTCGAGCATTTCCCACTCGTCTTTGCCGTCCGATTCTATATGGACGCAGAGGGTCTCGCCTCCCAAAGGATGAGGGCGCTTCTCGATCTTTGTGACCCTGCCGGAGATGCTCGCGTGCACGGGCGTCGAGGGTCTTTTCGGGTCGGGCTCATTGCGCCCGATGACCTGCCCAGTTCTGACTCGGTCGCCCTCTTTGACTGTAGGGGCGACTTCAGCAGAGAACCCCTGACGCAAAGGAATGATCACTCTCTGTGGCAACGGTGCTGCTGTGAGTCTCTTGCCACGCGGGGTCCCCTCAAAGAGCCCAAAGTAGTGTCCCCCCTTAAAAGTCTTGAGCGATCCTAAGACAGCCATCAGCGCCTCTTCCTTTCTTCTGTCCAGTACGGCTTGCTGTACTCGTCCTTGCGGATCCTCCAAAAGTGCAGAGCAACCAAGAATATCAGCGACATGGGCAGCACGAAGACATGAATGACATACCAGCGCAGCAGCGACGGCTGCCCCAGGTCTGTGCCCCCTAAAAGGATCTGCTTCACATACGGCCCGATGAACGGTGTGCCGTCGGCGATGTTGCTGGCGATCTTCGCGGCATAATAGCCCAACTGATCCCAGGGCAGAATGTACCCGCTGAACGCAAAGAGCACCGTGATCACCAAGAGCAAGACCCCGATGACCCAATTGAATTCTCTTGGCTTTTGATACGATCCGGTGAAAAAGACCCTCACCATATGAAAGAAGACGGCGAAGATCATCAGCTCGGCAGACCACTTGTGCATGTTCCGCATCCACCTGCCCAAGGGTACGGCATTGACGATCTCGCGAATAGAGTCATACGCTCGCTCGACCGAGGGCACATAGTAGAACATCAAAAAGACCCCCGTTAGCAATAAGATCACGAAGAGCCAAGTCGAGATCACACCCATCCAGAGCCAGTTATAGCTCAGGCGAGCTGACTCTTTGTGGATCTTGGCGGGCAGGATGTGCACGAAGAAGTTGCGGCGGTTCATCGCGAGCCTGTCGGCTTCCGTCTGGGGAAGCCCCTCGCGGCGGAAGATCGAGAGCCATACCCGCGAGCGCCGGATCCCCTGCAATATGAGAAGAAGTTTGTCCATCATGAGAATTTGATGTCGCTCCCGTCGGGCTGGGGGCCTTCGATCTCCTTGCCGTCCGCTGTGAGGTAGTATGTGCTGGGCACGACTGTGGCGTTATCTACTTGGAGGCGGCCATCGGGCGTCAATTCTAATTTATAGAACGGCAACGGCCTAGGGGCCGGCCCCCCCAGCACTCGTCCGTCCCTGGCGAAGACGCTCCCATGGCAGGGGCAACGGGCATGTACTATAGGATACTCTTGGCTGGGCGGCCCAAAGGGCTTGTAGCTACATCCTAGATGGGTGCACACCATGGAGAGGGCTTGAAAGCCCAGGGGCGTCCGAAAGATAAAGACCCTCTTCGCTTCAATGGGCCGCATCTCGCCAACTTGATAATCACTGGGACGCCCCACGGTGAACGTGGTCGTCGGCTCATAAGTGAGCTGTGGCTTGAGATAGTATGGGATGCCTTGAGCTATACCCCCGACCGCCAACGCGACCGACCCCCATCCCAGCCATCCTAAGAAGCGCCGTCGCGTCAGCGAGCTTATGGGGAGTTCAACGCTTGAGTCTCTGTCTACCTCCATCAGACACCGTGCTCCTTGCTTTTGCGTGCCGATTATAACAAGGGGTCTACACCCTGTCAAACCTTCCTCCCTTCATACGAGAAACTTCATACCTATGCCATGATCTTCGTCATGTCCAATGATGTCATGCGTCATGTGAGAACCCTCGCTCTTTTTGCTATGATAATTCACAGTAATGTTTACCGGCATCGTCACCGACACGGGAGAAGTCGTGCACGCTAGCCCGGGCCGTCTCACAGTGAGCACCCCCAAGCTCTTCCCAGAGTTACAGGTTGGGGGGAGCATCGCGGTCAACGGCGCCTGTCTCACTGTTATTGAGCTGAGCCCCGCTGCTGAGAGCTTTTCTGCTGAGCTCAGCCCAGAGACTCTCGAGCGCACCAATCTGGGGCTCCTGCGCCGGGGCGATCTTGTGAATTTAGAGCTTCCCCTGCGCCTCTCAGATCGCTTAGACGGGCACTTCGTGCTGGGGCATGTGGACACCGTCGGCGAGCTCGTCTCGATCTCCCGCAAGGAGAAGGGTGCCGTCTTCCGCTTTCGCGTGGACAAAAAATACTCACGATATCTGGTCGAGAAGGGCTCGATAGCTCTAGACGGCATCAGCCTCACGGTCTTTGACATCCGTGATGGGGAATTTGCCGTCGCGATCATCCCTCACACGCTGGAACAGACGAACCTGCGCACGCGCCGTCCGGGGGATAAGATCAATATCGAGTTTGACATTTTGGGAAAATATATAGAGAGATTTCATAAAGGAGGCTCATGATATGGGGTTTGCCAAGATCGAAGAAGCTTTAGAAGCGCTCAAGCGCGGCGAGATGGTCGTCGTAGTCGACGATGAAGACCGTGAGAATGAGGGCGACCTTGTGCTGGCTGCGCAGTTTGTGACTCCAGAGAAGATCAACTTTATGGCCAAAGAGGCCCGCGGGATCATCTGTGTTCCTATGACCGGCGAGCGATTAGATGAGCTTGGGATCAAGCTCATTCCACAGAGCGAGAGCGGGGGCAAAGGCTGCGCGTTCACAGTTTCGGTAGACGCGCGAGAGGGGATCAGTACTGGGACGTCGGCGTACGACCGCGCTCAGACTATTAAGACCCTCATTGACCCTAAGACCAAGCACTCAGATTTAGTGCAACCGGGTCATGTCTTCCCCCTGCGCGCTCGGCCTGGCGGCGTGCTCCAGAGAGCCGGGCACACCGAGGCCAGTATCGATCTGTGTAAGCTCGCTGGGCTGTACCCCGCAGCCGTCATCTGCGAAGTGATGAACGAAGACGGCACCATGGCCCGCCTGCCAGATCTGGAAAGATTCGCGCAGCGTCACGGCCTGCTCATCATAAGCATTGCCGATCTCATTCGTTACCGACACCAGCGCGAGCGGTTGGTCGAGAAGATCGCGTGGGCTCAGCTGCCCACCGAGTTTGGCAATTTCACGATTCATGCCTATCGTAGTCTCGTTGACGGCAAGGAGCACATCGCCTTGGTCATGGGGGAAGTGGCGGGCAAGGAGAACGTTCTCGTTCGGGTGCACTCGGAGTGTCTGACGGGAGATGTCTTCGGTTCGCTCAAGTGCGATTGCGGAGAGCAGCTGCGTCAAGCGCTGCGCCAGATCGCTCGTGAGGGCATGGGTGTGCTGGTCTATCTCCGTCAAGAGGGCCGCGGCATTGGTCTTGGGAACAAGATCAAAGCATATCATCTCCAAGATCGCGGCTTGGATACCGTGGAAGCCAACCGACAATTGGGGTTCAAAGAAGACCTACGCGAGTACGGGATCGGTGTGCAAATTCTCAAAGACTTAGGGCTGAGCACTATTCGCATCTTGACGAACAACCCCAAAAAGCTCGTGGGCATCGAGGCCTACGGCGTAAAAATCGTGGAGCAGTTGCCCATTTTAGTCCCACCAACCCCCTATAATTACGAATACTTGAAGACGAAAAAAGAGAAGCTTGGGCACCAGCTGGATCAGATCTTTGTGAATCTCAGCGATGAGCCGAACGCTTAAGATCGCGGTCGTCGTCAGCCGATTCAACAGAGAGATCACGCAAGAACTGCTTAAAGCAGCCCAAGAGCAGCTTCGGGGGTTAGGGGTTTTGGATTCCGATATAACTGTTATCTGGGTGCCAGGGGCATTTGAGATCCCCGCGACGGTGAAGCGCCTGGCGCAGTCGGGGCGCTACGACGG
>JBEPZC010000088.1:0-5154 GCA_041641035.1 Candidatus Bipolaricaulota bacterium | reverse complement strand
AGGAAGTTCGGCAATGGCCGGGCGGAGTTCGACGCGAGCACGACCGCGAGCGTCCAGCTGCGCTTCTTTAACCTTGACATCAACGCCGATGGCGTTGTCATCGTTGCCAAGTATCGCAACGGATTCCCGCAACAGCGCGCTTTATTAGAGAACCCCGTGAAGATCGTGAGCGTCCTCGTGAGCGGCATACGATCGGGCGTCGCGCAAATCGAGGTCGAGTACACCGATGCTGAGATCAGGGGCGTGGACGAGTCCAAGCTCTGCTTGCTCTCCTTCGACCGCGCGACCAACGGCTGGAAGCGCTTGGAGTGCTTCGTCAAGACCCAAGCGAACATGGTCATAGCTGAGATCCCCGTAGAGGTGCTCAATACGGCTCCACCGATTGCGCTTGCCACGGGGTCAAAATAAATACTGAGAGGGGCACAGGGCATCGTGCCCCTCTTAGGAGCAAAAAAACCAAATTCACCGAGGAGGAGCGTGGCTATCATGGAGCAGTGCACCGATCACTTGCACTTACTGACCCACACAACGCCGGAGGCACCAGCGACAGCACTGCGATTTCTTGATATGATGTTGGGGGGATTCGACTCAGAAGAGGACATCGAGCTCACGGTGGCCGTCCCTGCGGACTGGCACGACCAAGAGGTGCAAGCTCTCGTCTTTTTGAATGATAGAGGACAGTGGGTGGAGCTCGAGAGTCGGGTGGAACGAGAGGGCAAGAGACTCAGGCTGACCCTGCCAGCAGGGCGTCTGATGCACATAGCTGTTGCTCTTGTGAGACAGTATCAGCCAGCACCGTTATAAAAATCATAAGATAAGCCAAAAGATCCCAGAGAGAGTGCACACCGGCTCTGTTCGTAGGGGGCCGATGTGTTCTGTATAATATCTGTATGTTCGCGTTGAAGAATCTGCTCCTGGCTCTGGCGTCGGTGTTAGACTGGGTTATCACTATTTATATTTGGATTGTGATCATTCGCGCGCTCATCAGCTGGGTACAGCCGAACCCTTATAACCCGATTGTGCAGTTCTTGCACGCCGTGACCGAGCCGTTGCTTGCCCCCATTCGCTACTATCTGTTGCGCGTTACGCCGGTGGGGATTGATCTATCGCCGATGGTGCTTATTATATTGCTCGTGCTCATCCAAAGATTCTCTATCCCAACCCTGATGGAACTGGCAATGCGACTTCAGTGAGAGCACGATATGCTTTGTCCCCAGGACTTCATGCGATATGTTCTGAAGCTCGCAGAGCGCGGTGCCGGCTGGACCAGTCCCAACCCCATGGTTGGAGCCGTCGTCGTCAAGCACAACGTTATTCTCAGCGAGGGCTGGCACGCAGAATTCGGCGGTCCTCATGCTGAGTTTCTCGCGCTGCAGCGGGCAGGAGCGCTCGCGCGCAACGCCGATCTCTACGTCAATCTCGAGCCCTGCGTTGCCGCCCCGGGCAAGCACAACCCCCCCTGTACTGATGAGATCATCCGCGCGGGTATTAGAAGGGTCTTCATCGCGCTGCGCGACCCTGACCCACGTGTCAACGGGCGCGGGATCGAGTCCCTGCGTCGTGCCGGCATTGAAGTCATCGAAGGGCTCTTGGAGAGAGAAGCCCGCAAGCTCAACGAGATCTATCTGAAAGTGAAGACGACATCCATGCCCTTCGTAACGTTGAAGATGGCCATGACTGCCGATGGCAAGATCGCCACCCGCACCGGCGACTCCCAATGGATATCCTCGCAGAAATCTTTAGAATTTGCCCACGAGCTGCGCCATCGCCATCGCGCTCTTGTCGTGGGGATCGAGACGGTGCTTGCAGACGATCCTCAGTTGACGGCACGGTTAGAGAAGAAGACCCGCAATCCCGTGCGAATCGTGCTCGACTCTGCCGGGCGCATCCCCTTAGATGCGACGGTGGTGCGCTCCGCGCATCAAATCCGAACGATTCTCGCTACGACTGATGCCATCCCGCCTGAGAAGGAGCGCGCCCTCCAGCACGCTCAGGTGGAGGTCTGGCGCCTGCCGGCCCTGGAGGGGCGTGTCGACCCGCGCGCTCTCATCCATAGGCTCGCTCACGAACAGATCGACAGCGTGCTCATAGAAGGAGGGGCCGAGGTTGCCTGGAGCTTCTTAAGCCAACGCTTGATAGATAAAATTCTCTTGGTGATCGCACCTAAGATCATCGGAGGGCGACAAGCCCCCGGCCCCGTCGGAGGGATAGGCTGTGAGCGCATCAGCGACGCCATCCCCCTCAAAGAGATCACGATCTCGCGGCTGAATGGGGACGTGCTCTACGAAGCCTATCTGGACAAAGAAAGCACCTGCTCTCCATAAGTTCTCCACAATCGGTGCGTAGGATTGCACGAGCGCTAGAAGCCCTCTATAATCGCAGAGAGAATTTCGCAGGAGGTTGACCTTTATGAAGAAAGCGACTCTGATCGTGAGTATCATAGTGTTGGCATTTTTAGCTGGCGTTGCTATAGATCGGTCATTGCAGCACCAGGCTGCCGCGCCTGCAGAGCAGCAGACGCTTCCTCAGATCCCTGAAACGTCCTCTCAGCACGCTCCGGTTGTCCTTGCCCAAGCGACGGCACCTACTTCACCGACTGCCGAGCTGCTGGCGCAACTGACCAAAGAGCAGATCGAGCAATTGATCGTCGCGGCGGGCCAGAACGCCGTCAAAATCGCCATTCGGAAAGCCAGCCCAGCCGTGGTCCAGCTCGAGGTGATCAAGCAGAGCTCAAGCCCATTTGAAGACTTTTTCAATGATCCATTCTGGCGCTTCTTTGGTGACCCCTTCAACCGCAACCGAGGGGTCGAACGCTCTCTGGGCAGCGGCTTCGTCACCGAATTTCAGGGCCAGAAGATCATTATCACGAACAACCACGTCGTCCAGGGGGCCACAAGCATTCGCGTGACGTTCCCTGACCGGCGCAGCGCCGACGGCGAACTCGTCGGCGGCGATCCCTTCTTGGACGTTGCCGTCGTGCGCCTGAAGGACCCCAACGCTCACACCCTGCCCACCGTTGAGCTGGGGGATTCGGACAAGATCGAGATCGGCGACTGGGTCATCGCCATTGGGAACCCCTTGGGCTTCCAGCACACGGTCACCGCAGGAATCATCAGCGCGCTCCATCGGGATTTTCCCAAGCCCGATGGCTCGGGGACTTTTCAAGATATGATCCAAACCGATGCTGCGATCAATCCTGGCAACTCCGGCGGCCCGCTGCTCGATGCCCAAGGGCGGGTCATCGGTATCAATACGGCGATCGCCGTCAACGCCGAGGGGATCAACTTTGCCATCCCCATCAACGCTGCACTGCGGGTGCTGCCCAGCTTGCTGGCGACGGGCAAGGTGAGCCGCGCTTGGCTGGGCGTCGTGATTCAAGAGCTGACCGACGAGATCGCCTTGCAGTTTGGGGTCGAGCCCGAATCGGGCGTCCTGATCGCCGATGTGCGCCCTGATGGGCCCTCATACGGGATCTTGCAACGAGGCGACATCGTGCTCAGTGTGGACGGCACCCCTGTGAAGCGAGTCTCCGAGTTGCAGCAGAACATCATGTATCGTCCTGTCGGCTCGAAAGTGCAGCTGGAGATCCTGCGCAACGGAACACGCCAGACGGTCGAGATCACCCTGGGGGAGCGCCCCAGTGAGCAAGCCCTGATGGGCACTCCCACAATGCCGGTGCAGCCTCTCCCCCGAGGGCAGGGCGTGGAAAAGTTCGGGCTGAAGGTCCAAGCGCTCACCCCACAGATCGCGCGACAGCTCAACCTGCCCAGCTCTGCTGAGGGCGTTGTGATCGAATCAGTCCAGCCGGGGAGCCGGGCGTTTTGGGCTGGGCTCCAAGTGGGCGATCTGATCATAGAGATCAACCGTCAGCCCATCAAGACTGTAGAGGACTGGAACACGGTCGTCAGCGAGCTCCCTGATGACGCTCGTATAGTGTTCACGATCATTCCGCGTGGCGGGGGCAGTGCGCGATTTGTCCCATTGCGATAGACGAGCGTTGCAAACTCCATCGATCTCGATATAATCTTAATGGGGCGCACCATGTGCGCCCCGAACTCAATGCCCGGAGAGTGGCGCAGCCTGGTTCAGCGCGCACGGTTCGGGACCGTGAGGTCGCGGGTTCAAATCCCGCCTCTCCGACTAGAACGCTTGAACTTCTTCCGTGTCTTTTGGTGGGTTCTTTTTCTTAGCTATGCCGGGCTGATCTTTTGGCTTTCTGATAGCCCTCTCCCCCCTGGCGTACCGTTCATCGAGCTGCCCGGCGCTGATAGACTCTATCACTTCTTCGAGTACGGACTGCTCTCTTTTTTAGGACTGCAAGCGTTCCTTCCTACAACGCGACGGCAGCTTTTGGGAGTGCTGATGCTCTGCTGGCTGTATGGGCTCTCCGATGAGATCCATCAAGCATGGGTACCAGGGCGCAGCACAGATGGTCTCGACTGGCTGATGGACGGGCTAGGAGTCTTCACGGTGGGCTGGTTGTGGGGGTACTGGCGTCGGCTCTGAGCAGCACACGAGCGTCCACAGCAAACACACCCGACGGCACCGCGACGAGGGGGTTAACATCCAGCTCTGCGATTTGCTCGTTCTCTGCGATCAACTGCGATACAGCAAGCACCACGCGCACAAGCGCAGCGCGATCAACGGCCTTCTGCCCACGCACCCCCTCTACCAGCGATCGCCCGCGCAGCTCATTGAGCATGGCTTCAGCGTCTTCAGGGGTCAGCGGCGCCACACGGAATGCAACATCGTCGAATATCTCCGTAAAGACCCCGCCAAGCCCCACCATCACCACCGGCCCAAAAACAGGATCACGCTTGCCCCCAACAATCAGCTCTACCCCATCAGGGACCATCTGCTGCACCATCAGTTTTGCTGCAAAGCGTGCCAACAAATCCTGAGCCGCGCGTTGAACAGCTTCTGCGCTCAATAGATTCAACACGACACCACCTACGTCTGTCTTGTGAGATATCTCAGGAGAGAGAACTTTAAGCGCGACGGGATAGCCGAGACTCTCTGCTGCGCGTACGGCTGCTTGTGGGGTCTCTACGACCTCCCACGGCGCGACGGGAACCCCATACGCCTGACAGAGTTGCAGCGCCCTATCGGCTGTCAACATCCCTTCCCCAGAGAGAGACGAGTGAGCCTCGACCA
>JBEPZC010000087.1:0-5171 GCA_041641035.1 Candidatus Bipolaricaulota bacterium | reverse complement strand
GCACAACTCAAGAGGCCGTCGGCACCAGCCTGGCAGCCATTGTCTTTAACTCGATCTCCAGCACGATCGCGTATTCTCGACAGAAGAAGATAGACTATAAATTCGCGCTGGCGCTGCTGCCGATGGCGCTCGTGGGCGCCTGGCTAGGAGCGTTTCTCACGGAATTGATCTCGAGCGAAGCTCTGGCTATTGCGTTTGGCGTCTTAATGCTCTACGTTTCCGGGCTGATGCTTGCGGGAAAAGAACCCAAAGAGCTGGGCATGCTCTTGCGGCGCGGTCTTGATCCCCACGGGAATCCCACACCTGTTCTTGGTGCCCTTGTGGGTCTGATCGCGGGGGTTGCTGCGGGATTTTTCGGAATCGGCGGAGGGATCGTGATGGTCCCGGCGATGAATATCTTTCTGGGCGTCGAGATCGTCAGCGCCGTGGCGACCAGTCTTTTTGTGATGGGGCCATCATCGCTCATCGCTGCCGTGACCCACTTCTTTCAGGGCAATCTCCACATAGATCTAGCGATCCCCCTGGCGCTGGGGATCATCATCGGAGCGCAGCTAGGGGCGTGGAGCACGAGCAAAGTTCCTAAAGTCTTTCTCCAACGGCTCTTTGGGGTAGTTTTGCTCTACTCAGCGATCAACATGATCTGGAAGGGCGTGCAGGGGATGCTCTAACCCTTCTTCCACATAGTCGATAAGATCGCATAAATTCAGTAAAATGATTCTATGCACATTGCCATTGACGGCCCTGCCGGATCGGGAAAAACAAGCGTCGCCCGTGCGCTTGCGCAGCGCTTTGGCTGTCTCCTTGTGAACACCGGCGCGATGTACCGCGCCGTTGCCCTTGGGCTCTCTCAGGGGTTGGAGCTCTCCCAGATCCAGATAGAGATGCTCCCCGATGAGCGCGTCTTGCTCAACGGCACAGACGTCACAGAAGAGCTCTACACCCCCAAGATGGATGAACTTGCCTCCCAAGTCGCAGCACGTCCTGAAGTACGAGAGTTTCTCATCGCAAAGCAGCGGGCACTGGCACAGCATCGCAATATTGTCATGGAGGGGCGCGACATCGGCTCGGTCGTCCTTCCTCATGCCGATGTCAAGATCTATCTGGAAGCCTCTCTTGAAGAGCGCGCCCGCCGACGCTGCCAGGAGCGACCCAATCAGTCTTATGAAGAAGTCTTAGCCCAGATGCGCGCCCGCGACGCCCGCGACGGCCAGGGCTTTGGGCGATTGCAGATCACTCGAGATACTATCGTCATTCGCACCGATGGCCGCCCGCTTGCCGACGTCATCGCTGAAGCGGTGCGGATCGTCGAGGCCGCGTTGCAGAGACGGGGCACGTCTGGTAAACTGAACGGGTGAACGCGGCCGAAGCCTGGAAAGATGTGCTCTATCGCTTCTTGGCGATCCTAGTCAGTGTGGTGGTGCGCCCTCTCTTCCGCTTTCGGGTGCGGGGGAGAGAGCATATCCCCCAAGGCGGGTTCTTAGTGGTCGCGCGCCATCGCAGCTACTGGGATATTCCCCTAGTGGCGTTGGCACTTGGAGGGCGTCATCGCATTCACTTTGTGGCGCGGAAGACGCTCCTCAACGAGAATAAATTCTTGGCGTTCTTCGTGCGGCTCTTTGCGATCACCATAGATCGAGAGCACTTTCAGGTGGAAGATATGCGCAACGTGCTAAGAGCCATCAGGTCTGGAAAGATCGTGGGAATCTTCCCCGAAGGGACGACGCAGCATCCTAAGCGTGTACATCCGGGGGTGATCCGCTTTGCGGAGCGCACCGGCAGCGAGTTCGTCGCGGTGCGCCTGGAGGCACGCGGCCCCTATCCCCCTCAGTATCCGTTCCGGTGGCCCCAGATCACGGCCCATATCAGTGCGCCGTTCAGCTTGCGAGATTTAGAGTTCGATCTGGGAGAGATCTCAGACCGTCACGAACGCTATCAGAAGCTTGCAGAGCTCTTAATGGAGCGCATAGATAGAGTGGGGCTAGAGCGGACCCCAATCTTCCAGGAGACCGTATGATAACTCACGTGAAGCCGACCATCGAGATCGCGCGCAGCGCCGGGTGGTGCTTCGGCGTGGAGCGCATCGTAGAGATGGCTGAAAAGCTCTTGAACGAGACGCCCGACGGGCCGGTCTATTGTCTGGGCGAGCTCATTCATAACCCCCAGGAGGTCGAGCGGCTGCGCGCCAAGGGGATGGTCTTCGTCAAGTCTCACGAGGAGTTGCCCCCGCTAGAGCCGGGACAGAGACGAAAAGTCTTGATTCGTGCTCACGGCGTCGCGCCCGCCGTGAAAAAAGCCCTCCAGGCCAAGGGCTACGAGATCTACGACGGGACCTGTCCCTTGGTGACGATCCCTCAGAAGTTCGCGCGCGAGCTCGCTGAACACGGCTATAGAGTGGTCATTATGGGGCACATTGAGCATCCAGAGATTCAGGGGATTTTGGGGCATCTTGAGGGACTGAACGTGCAGGTAGATGTGATCGCTGGCCCGGAGGAAGTAGACAGGCTGAAGCTGAAAGCCTCAGATCGGGTGGGGTTGATCTCGCAGACGACCCACCCTTATGAAAAGTTCGCTCACCTGATTGGGGAAGTCTTGAAACACTGCTTAGAAGTACGGGCATATAATACCATCTGTCAAGCGACGTTTGATCGTCAAGACGCTATTCGCGAGCTGGCGCAGCGGTGCGATATTGTCATAGTGATCGGTGGGCGCAACAGCTCCAACACCTGTCGGCTGGCGGAGATCGCATCGCAGTACACGACGTGCTATCATATTGAGGACGCATCCGAACTGAAAGGAGAGTGGTTTAGGGGAAAGCAGCGCATAGGGATCTCTGCGGGGGCTTCCACCCCCAGGCGGTGTATCGAAGCTGTCCAATCGGCCATTGAGCAGCTCACAAGTTCAGTTTAATCTCTCAAGCAAGCGGGTGATCGAGCATGTCCGAGGAGCTCAACGAGACCACTGAGCCATCCCAGATGGAAGCGTTGTTAAGTGACCAAGACGTGCTGACATATTCACGGGGAGACATTCTCCGTGGGCGAGTCGTCCAAGTAAACGAGCAGGGTGTGCTTGTCGACATCGGGTACAAATCGGAGGCGTTGATGCGGCCCACAGAGCTGGCGCCGTTCCATAAGGCCCCGCTCCAACCCGGAGACGAGATCGAAGTCCTCATTACATACATTGACGAAGAAGAGGGCACCATTCACGTCTCGGAGAAGGCCGCGCTCTACGAGAAGCGCATCAGTGAGCTTGAGCGTGCGTACCGTCAGCGTCTCCCGATCATGGGCACGATTGAAGACGAGGTCAAAGGCGCGGGCTATCACGTGAATCTGCTCAAATCGGGGATTCGCGCGTTTCTGCCCGGCTCGCATCTGGGCGAAGACCTGCCCCCCAATATCGAAGAACTGCGCGGCAAGGAAGTACCGTTTATCATCTTAGAGCTAGACCGTCGAGAGCGCAACCTCGTCGTCTCTCATCGGGAGTATCTCAAAGAGCTGGAGCGGCAACGCAAAGAAGAACTGTTCAACAAGCTCGAGGTGGGCCAAGTCATCGAAGGGACGATTAAGAGCATCGTAGACTTTGGAATCTTCGTGGACATCGGGGGCTTTGAAGGGCTGGTGCATCGTTCGGAGATCAGTTGGAAGGACATCCCAGTGCCGCCCAATACGTACAAAGTCGGCGATAAAGTCAAAGTAAAGATCTTGGGTGTGGATCGCAGCAAGGAGCGCATTTCGCTCTCGATTAAGCAATTGCGCCCAGACCCCTGGATCGGCCTCAAGCAGCGATACCCCGCGGGAACCAAGACCACAGGGACAGTAGTCAGCCTGACGGACTTTGGTGCGTTCGTGCGCATCGAGGAGGACGTCGAGGGCCTGGTGCACATCTCCGAGCTGTCGTGGGGGTATCCCGAGCATCCTAGAGAGGTCGTCAAGGTCGGGCAACAAGTTGAGGTAGTCGTGCTCGATGTCAACGAGCAAGAGCGGCGCGTCAGCCTCTCTATGAAGCGTGCTCAGCCCGACCCGTGGGAGAAGATCGAAGAGAAATACCCCGAGGGCAGCATCGTGCACGGGCGGGTGACGAAGCTTGCGGACTTCGGGGCGTTTGTGTACTTAGAAGATGGTGTGGAGGCGCTCCTGCACATCTCCGAGATGAGCTGGGATAAGGTCAACAAGCCCAGCGATGTCGTCAAGGAAGGGCAAGAGATCACGGCAAAGGTGATCAAATCGGACGCCTCCAAGCGCAAGATTCGTCTTAGCTTGAAAGAACTCCAAGAGGACCCGTGGCACAAGTTCTTGGAGAGCTATTCCGTGGGCTCGATCGTCGAAGGCCCGATCACGGAGCTGAAAGATTTCGGGGCGTTCATGAAGATCACCGAAGACGTCGAAGGGCTCATTCACGTCTCGGAGATCACCGAAGAGCGCATCTCGACCCCGGCAGACGTCTTGCAAGTGGGCCAGATAGTGAAGGCGCGCATCATCGGGATCAACGAAGAGAAGCGCCAGGTGCGGCTCTCCATGCGCAACTTGCACAAGCAAGAGCGTCTGGTCACAGGGGAAGACGCAGGGCACCAAGCGATCACGATGGGCGAGCGCATCAAGGGCCTCAAAGAGCTCCTAAAAGAAGAATCCGAAGGTTCCTAGGGCTTCGATGGACTGGCAGGTCCTGGGGGCAGCGGTCGGGTGTTATCTGGTCGGCTCCCTGCCCTTCAGTTATCTGGTCGCTCGTCTGAAGCGCATAGACATTCGCCAGCACGGCAGCGGCAATGTCGGCGCAACTAACGTTACCCGTGTTGTCGGAGCGGGCTATGGCGTGCTCGCCCTGATAGGGGACGTGGGCAAGGGCATCTTCGCCGCGTGGCTGACCCATTTTCTTAGTGTTCCCCTCTGGCTTTCTGGGCTGGCGGTCGTGGGGCACAACTGGAGCATTTGGCTGAAATTCACTGGGGGCAAGGGAGTCGCCACGACGATGGGGCTTCTGGTGAGCTTCTCTTGGCAGGCATTGCTGGTGACGCTCCTGATTTGGGTGGTGACGGTCGCGCTCACGCGCTACGTCGCTGTCGGCTCGATGGTCGCGCTGGTATTAGCTCCCATCGTGCTTGTGCTCTTCCAGTTGCCGTCGGTGAATTGGGAGATGGTGGGGCTTTTCAGTGTGTTAGGATTGATGGCGGTCTGGCA
>JBEPZC010000086.1:0-5184 GCA_041641035.1 Candidatus Bipolaricaulota bacterium | reverse complement strand
TGGTGCGCCCCGGCAGGGACGTCACGATCTTCGCCTGCGGCCTGATGCTCTTCTATAGCTTGCGCGCCGCTGAGCTCTTAGAGCAAGAGAAGCTCTCAGCCCAAGTCGTCAACGTCTCCACGATCAAGCCCCTCGATCCCAAGGTGATCGACTACGCCAAGGCCACCGGCTGCGCCGTCAGCGTCGAGGAGCACTCGGTGATCGGAGGCTTGGGTGGGGCGCTCGCCGAGCTGCTCTGCGAGCACGCTGTGCCGTTGGTGCGCGTAGGAATTCACGATCAGTTTGGCCAGTCGGGCAAGCCCGAGCAGCTCTTGGCGCACTACGGGCTGACCGCGGAGAAGATCGCCGAGGCAGCACGACGGGTGAGCCGGAGGGCAGGATGAGTGTCGGAACTTGCGCACCTTCTGAACTGACATCGATCAGGCACCGTGATCGCGATCACAGTCCCGCCCGCGAACATAATGAACATAACAGCAGAAAGCGCACCGAGGTCATAGGGCGCTGGGGACGGGTGTCCTTGGGGGACTTGGGGAAAGAGAGTAGACTTCAAGCCAAAGAGATGGGAACGATGGGGAGATTGCAAGGCGCAGGGTGTGGGCTCGTAGCCCCCGCTTGACAGTGAGGCACGATTATGCTAAGATACGCTCAAGTTGTTTTGCGAGGGAGGAAACAAGGTGGAGCCGAGTCCCAACTCGGATGGGAAGAAGGGAGGCCTTCCAGGGTCATTTCACAGCCATGGGTGTCGTGCAATTTGACAAGCGGGGGAGCGGGTGTTACAATAGCGTCAAACTCACACCTTGGGAGCGCATCTTACACTTATGAAGGAAACAGCACCAAGGGTAAACGTTTTCATTATTCTGATCAGGAGGTGGTCGCAACTACGAGAGCACGGATCGTTGTGGCGGACGCTTCTAGGAGCGTCTTCTGGTTCGAGCATGTCGGAACTACTTTAGACCCCAAATAGAAGGAGGTACAGCAAGTGAAGAAGAGCAAAGTACAGTTGTCGAGCCTGATCGCCGTGATCGCCTTTATTGTGGGCGTTACGGCCGTGGCTCCAATGGCACTGGCCAGTAAGGGCCAGGTTCTTCTCACGGATATCAACGGAACGCCCAAGCAATATTGGCGCGTGGGCGAGACCCTCTTTATCACGGTGATCGATCCCGATGAGAACCGTGATTCAGATGAGGTCGAGTTCCTGCAGGGCAGTTTGACGACGCAGTTAGGGGACGAGGTCCCCGTGGTGCAGCTGTGTGCCGGCCCCTGTCCGGAGTATCCGGGCATGGTCTCCGGTGATTACGTGAGCAGCATGGACGGCTTGGTCTTGCAGGAGACCGGTGTCAATACCGGTGTCTTCCGCAGCCAGACCGGCATCCTGATCACCAAGGCGATGCTCACCACCCCGGTGACCATCGGCGATCTCCAGCTGCAAGTCTTCGATACCGACACACTGTTTGTGCGCTATCAAGACCCAACCAATCCCAACGACATCAGCATCAATCTGGGCAAGATTTATACCGGCACCGCGCCGGGCACTCGAGCACGTGCTATCATCTCTATTACTGATGCTGGTGGGAACCCGATCAGCGTGACGGACATCGGTCGCACGATCTTCGTCACCGTTACTGACGCGGATGAGAACACCAGCCCCACCACCATCGAGTCGGTCAAGGCCACGCTCTTCAACGCCCGCACCAAGCAGGCGATGGAGCTGACCTTGGTCGAGACCGGCCCCGACACGGGCGTCTTCCGCAATGTTGATGGCATCGTCTTAGTGGACTTCAAGAACAAGGGGCGGACGCTGGGCGCCAGCGAGTTTGAGGCGCTCGATAAGGACACGATCCTCGCGTTCTATCAAGCGCCTGCAGGATTTGCTCCCGCACCGCCGCCGGGTCCAAGGACCCGCACCGATGTTGGCGAGAACGCCTTGATCAAGTGCGAGCGCATCGTTCCGGTGCGCCTGGCCCCAGGGGCGGAGAGCGAGATCACCGTGCGGTGCACGGCCAAGCAACAGTTGACCGCTCTCATCATCAGTGATAGACCCGATCCAGCGTTCACCGTCACGGGCGACACCCGCGGCGGCACGATCAGCCCGCTGGCTCCGGGACAGAAGTTCGAGATCAAATATAGGGTTCGCGCCGGAGCTGCCCCAGGCACCTTCGCGATCACGGGATCTGCAACCCCCGCGACCGCCGCAGGCGCTGACCCCGCCAATACGATCACGTGGACATCGAACATCGAAGTCGTAGCTTCAGGGGCAGCGAGCGCCTTCGGCTTCGCTGAACTGAAGGTCACGACCGTCGAGTCGAGCTTGGTCACCGTCACCCGCGACGTGCCCGACACCGCCGCGGCGGACAAGGAGTTCACCGTCACGGTGAAGGTGACGGCAAAGCAAGCGCTGCGCGCCCTGCTCATCAACGACGCCGTCCCTGCAGGCTGCACGCTCGCTGGCGGGACGGTCTCCCGCGCCGGCTCCATCACCCCGCTCAACCCGGGACAGTCCTTTACGCATACATATAAGCTGATCTGCCCGCAAGGCTCAGTCACGATCACGGGCACGGTCACCCCGGTGACGAGCGCCGGCGCCCAAGCCCCAGTCACCATCAGCTCGACGTTCACCGTCGGTGCGGTGCCCGTGGCGATGCTCGGCATGGGCGATATCAACGATCCCCATGACTTCGCGATCGCCCAAGTCAAGGTCGCGCACCGCAACCCCGCGCGCATCTCGTTCATCAGCCCCACCGGGCAAGAGATCAGAGAGCTGCGCATCGGCGATGACGTCTTCGTCCAGGTGGAAGACCGCGACCAGAACGCCGACTCCGATCGAGTCGAGCGCGTCTTGGTCATGATCTTCAACGTCAACGGCGGCCAGGAGCTGGAAGTCCTGACCGAGACGGGCGTCAACACCGGTGTCTTCAGAAACACCGGCCCGCTGAAGATCGTCCCCAAGGCGGTCGCCTCCTGCCCCAACCCCGATGACTTGACCGTCTTCGGCCAAGGGCCAGAGGTCGTCTTCACGCCCATCGTGGACGAGCAAAACGACGGGCAACTGGCAGTCGCCCGCGACGACGTCATCTATGCCATCTACTTCGACGACGACGTCGCAGTGATCGAGAGCATTGACGAGATCAAGCGCGCTCTCGACGCCTTCGACGTCATCGCGATCACAGCGACGATCAAGTCTTCGGCGTTCGATCAGTTTGATAAGAAGTTGCGATTCGTCAACGACGCCGGTCAGCCGATCTCTGAGTACAAGGTGGGCATGGACGTCTTCATCCAGCTTGAAGACCCCATCTCCAACTTCCGCTCCGATTTAGTGGAGCAGGTCCCAGTGATCGCGCTCGATCGCCACACCGGCGACAGGGAGTGCGTCACCCTGCAGGAGACCGGCCCCAATACCGGGCTGTTCATGAACCAGCAGGGCCTGCCGCTGCGCCGTGGCCTGCCCAGCGACATCAAGCGGGGCGACGGCATCCTGCAGATGCAGGATAGAGATAACATCGAGGCGCACTTCCAAGCCGCCGATAACCCACAGGACTACGCGGCTGCATCCATCGGGATCATCCCGCTCTTTGAGCCGCCGGTGGCCCCGACCAAGCCCACGGTCAGGTTCGATCCCGCTTCGATTGAGATCGGCAAGACCTTCTTCATCGAAGTGACCGATCCCAACCGCAGCGGCACGCTCACCGATGCCGTCACGCTCACCCAGCTGCGCGGTGGCCAAGTCATCAAGACCTGGAAGATCACCGTGACGCAGACGGCGCAGGCGGGCGTCTTCCGCAGCGAGGGCATCGCTACGGGCGAACTCGGCAGTGGCGCCACCATCGAGGCTCAAGACGGCGACACCCTCAAGGCCGAGTACGCCGGCGCTGATCCCGCGACCGCGTCGCTCTTCTCGGCCAAGTTCGAGGTGCGCAACTTCAAGGTGACGCCCAACCCTGCCACAACCCGCGCGACCTTCCAAGTGGAAGGCTCGGGCATCGAGCGGACCGCCGTCAGCGTCTACAACCTGGCGGGCCAGCTCGTCTTCAGTGGCAGCAAGGCGGGCGCATCGTTGGAGTGGAACGTCGCCTCTGTGGGCAACGGCGTCTATCTGTTCGTGATCACGGCGTCGGGCAAGGGCCAGACCAAGGCGAGCAAGGTCATGAAGCTCGTGGTCCTGCGCTGAGGAAACTGAATCCGTCGGGGTGGGGCCCGCCCCCGCCCCGACGGGAAACACCAATGGTGAATACGCATGTACAAGGAGGTTAAACAAACGATGAACCGAACTTCGATCCTGGCGTTGGCGCTCGTCCTTCTGACCGGCCTGACGGCCGTGGCTCAAGAGGGCGTAGGAGCCAACCCAGTCTTCAAGAACGGCGTAGACGCTCGTGCGCTCGCTATGGGCGGAGCCTTCGTCGGCGTCGCCGACGGCTACTCCGCGTGTTATTGGAACGCCGCGGGCGTCGCTAAAGCCGCTGCCGATCAGTCTATTAAGGTCGGCGGCATGAACACCAATCTCTTTGGAGCTGGCATCAATTACAGCTTCGCTGGAGCCACCTGGACCCTCTTTGGGATTCCCTGGGGCTTGAGCGTCTCCTTGGTCTCCATCACGGACATCCCGCTCTCCGATGGGAGCATGGGCAGTGACAGCGAGCTGCTGGGCGCCTTCTGCGGAGCCTTCCCGCTCCCACTGGACGGGATCAACGTCGCCGTGGGCGCCGCGGGCAAGTACTACAGCCATAGCCTCTTGGACGAGTCGGCGACCGGCATCGGTTTCGATGGCGGCCTGCTGATTGACGGGCTGATTCCGGGCCTGACCATCGGCGCGGCGGCCTATGACGTCGGCGGCACGAAGATGACCTGGTCCACCGGCTCGGTGGGCGTTGTGGATCAGCTCTTCCGTGTCGGGTTGGCCTTCGCGATCTCGCCGGACTTTGTGCTGGCGGCCGGTGCCGATCTCTATGCCGGCGGCGAGATGGCCATTCGTGTCGGTGCGGAGTTCAAGGGGATTGGGCCCTTGGCGGTGCGCGCCGGAGCGGTGCGTCCGGCGGGCAGTGAGCAGTTCGCGCTCACCGTCGGTGCCGGCTTGATGCTGGGCACCCTCGGGGTGGACTTCGCGTGGCTGCAGAACAATATGATCGTTGGCGAAGGTGCCAGCGACACGATCGTGCTCTCGGCTTCGTTCAGCTTCGGCGGTGCCGAGGA
>JBEPZC010000085.1:0-5240 GCA_041641035.1 Candidatus Bipolaricaulota bacterium | reverse complement strand
CTCGCAAAAAGAGGTCACACCCACTGAGCATCAGCACAGCTCCTAGGAGCATCACGAATCTTTTGCCCATACAGCGTCACTGATGATTTTCATTATACACCCTCGCATGTGAATGGGGAAGGGCAATCTTGATGACCAGCTTCTGTGGCTCGCTCTGCTCCGTTTCGAATAGACTTTCTAACTGTGAAGCCCTGAAGGTCCCACGCACGAAGTACGTTCCCGGCAGGACAGGATAGCCCTCATT
Organism: Candidatus Bipolaricaulota bacterium; assembly: GCA_041641035.1. Classification (GTDB taxonomy): domain Bacteria; phylum Bipolaricaulota; class Bipolaricaulia; order RBG-16-55-9; family DRXL01; genus JANXCC01. The sequence goes on along the minus strand of JBEPZC010000085.1, from coordinate 4,996 downwards.
GTCCAATTGATCCCAGGTCTCGGTATACTCTTTCGCTTCACCTGGTTGCAAGGTCAGCAGTTGAGTTATTAAAGGGGATACTTTTCCATAGCTCCAGCGCCATATTTCTGTGCCGTCCGATGTAGTCACAATAAAATCATGGGGGGCGTAGCCGACTTCCAAATGGAGAACTTTATCGCTCGTGTTCTCAATTTTGAGCTTGAGTGGTACACTCTCACTGGCCTGCACCTCCTTGGGAGCTTCGAGCGTGAGTCGGAGCGGCAATCCTGGGCCGATGGTGATGCACTCTTCTGCTTCGTGTCTCGCAGTCGGCTCCACATGTACCAAGCCTTGTATGCAATAGTATCCTGAGGGAATAGCAGTGCCTTGGTTATCTCGCTGATCCCATTGTTCCTCAAACGCCAACTCCTCTCCGGGGTATAGAGTCCTCAACTCAGCGATCTCTTGAATGGTCTTCCCATAAGACCAACGCCAGACCTCAGGGCCATTGTAGCCTTTAGTGACGACAAAATCATGAGCTGGGTGCCCGAGCAGAGTCAATGCGACGGGCTGATCGCTGATATTCTTCAGTTTGAGTTTCAAGGGCAGCTTCTGACCCAGCTTCCAGTACAGGTCCCACGGAGTTAGGGTTCCCGAAGGAACTTCTAACCGCAGCACTAAGGACGGGCCGGGTTGGATCAGCAGTCGGACCGGCTGTGTTTCAATCACCTGAGATTCCAGATGTAAGATGCCGCTCACCCCATAGATGCCTGGCGGGACGGGTGTACCGTTGCTGTTCACTTGATCCCATGTTGCTTCCAGGTCCAGTTGATCACGCTGATATAGTGTGACGACCTTGGAGACATCTTGGCTGATCTGCCCCCTCGACCAGCGCCAGACTTCAGTGCCATCGCGTTGAGTTATCACAAAGTCATAGGCTGGACGGCCTTGGAGGGTCAACTCGATGGGGCGATCACTGCGGTTTCTCACTTCTATTCTTAAGCGTATGGTTTCGCCCAGCTGCGCCTGAGCTTGGGTTGCTCGCTCGTTCACCCAAAGTCGGATTGATACAGGTCCGTATATAACACCAACTTGTGAGGTGCAGCCTATAAGTGTTAGGACCGTTAGCAGGGCAAAGAGCCTAGATCTGCGCATCTTAACAAGTGAACCCTGAAGTGCATACATATGGTTATGATGATCTTTTCGTCAAGCTGCTGTCTAGAATTGCCCTTCAAACAGAAACAGCTTACCGACAGTCCATCGGCAGGATTCTCTTCAAATATTCGAGATCTTCTGGGCGGAATTTTTCGTTCTGCACTAAGTAAGGGTTGATCTCAGCCTGGGCGTTCATGATCCCGCCGTTGGGATTGTGATTGAGCCCTAACATATGCCCTAACTCGTGACTGGCGACTTTGGCAAAGAGAATTGCCAACAATTCCGGCGGCGCCAGGCGTAACCCCCGATTGACGTGAAAACTCCCAACGAAGACAAAGCCCCGGTCATCCTTGCGCAGATTGCCAAAATCCAGCGGCGCTAAGCCTAAGATCGGGGTGCGATTCTCCGGCGAGAAGAAGATCGTACTGAAAATCCCCGTGGGCTGCCTCAGATAGAATCGGACGTTCACGCCCTCGTAGTCACGCTCCATCTGGCGGCGAATCGCCGGGATGAAGACGCTCACTATATCACTGAGAGGCAGCGAGGTCATCTCGTCGAGCAGAGCAATGCTTGGGCCAGCAAACTCCAGCGAGACGATCTGGGTGCAGCTTTGCGGGAGGGGAGCGAACTCGAAATACTCTGCCCAAACGTTATTTTCTTCGTTCAGCTCAAAGAGCTCTCCGTGTGGGTCGGCCTTGGCACGCAAGACCTTCTCGCCCGCTTCGATTCTCCAAGAAATCTTTACAGTGACTTCTTGCCCGGCGGGCAGGCTCTCCGGCAGAACCTCGAGAGCAATCAGCTCGCCATCGGCGTAAAAACCCACAGGGACAAACGCTGCCGGCCCCTGCCCAATATTGGCTACTGTTGCGATAAGCCGACCTTGCTCCCCAGCTATGGGCGATTGAGGCTCAAGCTGCACGTGCCGCACCACCAAGTCCGCTCCCGTAAACTCGTGCGTCGTCGCGTTGACGATCTTATAGAGAACGTTATTGTTTTCGTCGAGTTCGGAGACGGTCTTGAACGGGTCAACGCTGACGCGCAAGACGGTCTCGCCGGGCGCAGCATCCCATGACACCGCAACGTCAAGCGCCTGCCCAGCAACAAGATTGGCGAGAAAACGCACGCCGATCTGGAAGCGGTTGGCCTTGAATTCGACGGCGAAGACGTCGTCAGTCGTGCGCGTGCCCTGATTGGCGACCGTGGCGATGATCTGCACGGGGCTGCCCGGCGCAGGAAACGCCGGATCGAGTCGCACCGACGTTATGACCAGATCAGGGGCTTCAGGCTGCTGCGCCCACGCCCCAGCACTGCTCACCCATATCGCTAAAGCGAAGATAACTTTGAGCGCTCTCATGGCGGTGTCAGCCTATCGGTCCCTACATACTCTTGCAACGGCTTGGGGATGAGCACCGAGCCGTCGGGCTGTTGATTGTTCTCTACCAGAGCGACGAATAAGCGCGACGTCGCCAGCCCTGAGCCGTTCAAGGTGTGCACGTATTCGGGTTTGCTCCCCTTCTCCCGACGGAAGCGAATATTGCCGCGGCGCGCTTGAAAGTCTTCGCAATTGCTAATGGAGCTGACTTCATAGTAGCGATTCTGCGAGGGGATCCAGACTTCCAAGTCTATCGTTTTCGCTGACTGCTGCGCTAAGTCGCATGTGGGCAGCAGAGCGACCCTATAGTGCACATTGAGCTCTCTCAGAATATCTTCGGCGTCCTCGACCAAGCTCTCTAGCTCAGTGTAAGACTCTTCGGGTTTAGTGAACTTAAAGAGCTCAACTTTATTAAACTGATGGACTCTGATGAGGCCTCTCTCTTCCTCGCCGTAGGTGCCTGCCTCTCTTCGGAAACACGCGGTGTATGCGCAATACTTTAAGGGGAGCTGCGCGCCATCTAAGATTTCATCACGATGGAGGTTCGTGAGTAAAACTTCGGCGGTGGGGTTGAGATAGAGCTTATCTTCGGGGCAGAAGTAGACTTGGTCAGCGAACTTGGGCAGTTGCCCCGCGGCGAAGAAGCTTTCGGGGTTGCCCAAAAATGGGGGAAAGATCGGGGTGTAGCCGTTCTTCTCAGATTGATAGCGCAGCATGAAGCAGACCAGCCCCATCTCGAGCAGCGCGCCCTTGCCCTTATACAAAGGGAAGCGCGAACCGGCGATCTTGGCAGCTCTGGGGAGGTCTAATAATCCCAGATGCTCGCTCAGCTCAATGTGATTTTTGAAGGGGAACGAAAACGTGGGCTTCTGCCCAAATTCCCTTAAGATCTTCTTGTCGCCCTTGTTGAGGCTGACGGGGACGCTCTCGTGGGGAAGATTGGGCAGACGTGCGAGAGTATCTTGAATCTCTTTCTCGATCTCAGAGAGCTTGCTGTCGAGTGCTTTGATTTGATCAGCGATCTTGCCCATCTCCGCGATGAGATTCTGCGCCTCACTCTCTTTGTTGGCGCGCTTGAGCTGCGCAATCTTTTCCGTCGCTTGGTTGCGCTGCGCTTTCAACTGTTCGACGTGGGCGATGAGCCTTCGGCGCTCCTCGTCGAGCTTGAGGAGCGGCTCCAGCGAGATGGACTCATCTCGGGTGCGCAGACGGCGCTCGACCTCGTGAGGGTTCTCTCTGATCAGTTTGATGTCCAGCATACTTTTCTCCCCACACTTCAGATATTAGGCTTATTGTAGCCGAAAAAAAACGCCCCGGCCACTTGGCTGGCCGGGGCGCGTTCGCTCTGTGAGAGCCCCTAGGGGCGCGAAGTCCCTGGATTTCTGTTGACCAGCAGCACGTCCTGCCCGACGCGCGCAATGTAGATATCAGGCTTGCCGTCACCGGTCAGATCTTTGAAGACGACGCCGTTGCCCCCCTCGTTGCCCCCTTCAGCTGGCAGATCTATAGCGATAAAGTACCCGCGACCGTCGTTCATCAGCAAGAGATTGGGGGCTTGTGGCGTCTGCTGCGCGCGCACCATCGCGATGTCTAGATCTCTGTCGCCATCGAAGTCGGCGTAGTCAAAGTCAACACAATTGAAGACGCCAAAGGGCAAGCGTAGTGCTGTTTCGTCGCTGAAGAAGCCCTTGCCGTCGTTGATCCAGAGCACGGCTCGACCAGCGATCGTTGGTGGGGTGATGGGGTTATTGCACGCAAAGACGTCTAAATCACCGTCGCCATCGACGTCCAGATATTTGATGGAGAGCGTATTCGTCCCCTGCTCAAACGAGACGCGATAGGCCGTCTCGTCGGTGAAGAAGCCGCGATTGCTATTAATAAATAGACGGTTGACTTGGTTGACCCCGCCTTGAGTGGGCTCGCCGGTGCCCAGCACGAGATCATTGTCCTTATCGCCGTCGGGATCGGCGCAATCGGCAGCAGCGATACTAAATGAGCCGACTTGTTGGAGGCGACTGCCGCTCTCGTCGGTGTAGCGGCCGCTGCCATCGTTCATCCATAGACGCGCGGGCTCACCCGCCAGCGTCCCCACAAACAGATCGAGATCGCCGTCGCTATCGACATCACAAAACCGAGCTGCAAACGAGCGATTGATCACAACGCCAGGAAGTCTAGTAGACGTCTCATCTTGGAAGAGCCCAGCCCCGGTGTTGATGAGAATACGATCGGGTTCGCCGCCGCCGCGCTCCCCGCCCATCGCTAAGACGAGATCGAGATCGCCGTCCCTGTCGAGATCGCCCAGATCAGCCCCGAAGGGAATCTGACTGGGGATCGCGGGGATCCGTCGCGCAGAGTCGTTCTCGAACTTGCCTTGCTGATTGATCAAGACTCGAATGAGCGCGGGATCGCCAGGGCGATTCCCGACGATCAGATCGAGATCGCCGTCTTTATCGATGTCTGCAGAGCGAACCCACAAGCTCCGATCTCTGT
>JBEPZC010000084.1:0-5262 GCA_041641035.1 Candidatus Bipolaricaulota bacterium | reverse complement strand
AAGAGCAACTGAGCTGTTGGTCTGTCGTGTGGCGGGCCAAGAAGCCGCGCACCCGCGGCTATGAACACATGCTCGATCTGGTGCGAAGCGTCAAAGCCCAGACGGTCATGATAGGGGATCAACTCTTCACCGACATTTGGGGGGCCAAACGCGCGGGGCTGTATGCGATCTTAGTTGCTCCTGTCAGCCCAGCGTCGGATTCCATCTGGGCGAAGCTGCGCCGCCCGCTCGAGCGGCTCATTCTGCGCTTACTCGCCCGAAAAGATACGGCCCACAAAGATCCCAATGAGCGTGAGAAAGAATATCGTTAGGCCGCCCAACCACACCGAGCCCAAGATAAGCTCCGGCGCGCTTGCGGCGATCTCGATGTTGGGCAGATAGAGCGAGAGAAACAGTGTAGCTGTGCCAAGGACAGCGATCAAGATTCCCATTAGAAGCCCATCTTGAACTCTCTTCACTAAAAAGCCCACGCTCACCCCGACCAGAAAGATCATCCCATAGGAGACGCTGTTAGGCACAGGGGAGAAGAGGAGAAACTCTTTCGTTTGAAGGGCCTGGCTGGCCCCGGCAGCAATGCCCCCACCTATTCCAAGGGCGAGCAACCGCACAGCCTTCCACACAGTTATTCCCCCTCCGCCAGCGTAAACACCCCTACGACTGGGATTATCTTGGATATTTCGCCCCGAGGCGCTCGAAACACCACCCGCGCATGGCCATCGAAGAGCAACTGCACCGTCCCGTTGGGGGATTCATCGCGTAAGCGTTGGAGTTTGTCAAAATTGTTCCCTTCTACTACGGCTTCAAGCGGGATTTCTGTACCCGATGCCAGCGCAACGTGAATCTCGCTTGTTGTATAAAACCCTAGATGGACGCTCTGGTCGGCACTGCGCAGATGCCAATCGAGGAGCTCTAACCGGCTTTGGACCTTGGGGGCAGGGCCAGTGACTGTCACTTGCCATCGGAGATGTGCTTTGCGGGATTCGCTCTGGTCAATCCCGGTGAAACGTATCTCAAACTGTATGGTGCGCAGTGCCTCGCGAAACATCCCATAGTTTCTCTCGGTCAAGATGAGCAGGGCCAACGAGAGCAGAAGCAGTGCTGCAAGCAAGCCGATGCCCGCGACTTGCCACCACGATCTTTGCTCAAATTTCATAGCATGCGACGAAGTGGCTGCTGCCCTTGTCTTCGAGCGGGGGATGGTCCTCACGGGCACAGCGTTCTGTAGCGATGGGGCAACGATCGTAGAAGCGGCATCGTGGGGCAGGGTCGATGGGCTTGCTCACGCCGCCCTTGATCTCGATGGGCTGGCGTTCCACAGTAGGGTCTGGGATAGGCACAGCAGAGATCAACGCGCGGGTATAGGGATGCAGCGGGTGCTGAATGACTTCTTCAGTTGGGCCCAACTCAACGATCTTGCCCAGGTACATCACGGCGATTCTATCACACATATAGCGGGCGACGGCCAGGTCGTGGGTGATATAGAGATAGCTGATCCCAAACTCTTCGCGCAGATCGAGCATTAGGTTCATGACGCCAGTGCGGATGGAGACATCCAGCATCGAAGTGGGCTCGTCGGCGACGATAAAGCTGGGATTTAAGATCATAGCTCGGGCGATTGCGACGCGTTGGCGCTGCCCACCTGACAGCTCATGGGGGTAGCGAAAGAGGAAGCTCTCTGGGGGTGTCAAGCCCACTAAGCTCAAGAGTTCCGCGACGCGCTCCTCGCGCTCGTAGACGCTGCCGATCCCATGGATGCCCAACGGCTCAGCGACGATGTCGAAGATCGTCATGCGCGGATTGAGCGATTCATAGGGGTCTTGGAAGATCATCTGGGCGTTGCGGCGAAACTCCTTCAGGGCGCGTCCCTCCAGCGTCGCGATATCTACGTATTGGTCCCCTTGCGAGTTCGTCTCAGGATGGGACGGGACACGCATGTAGATATGCCCCGATGTAGGGTCAAGCAATCTGACGAGCAAGTACCCGGTGGTCGTCTTGCCACAGCCGGATTCGCCGATCAGTCCGAAAATCTCTCCACGATGAATATCAAAGCTCACGTCGTCGACGGCGTGGATGAAGCTGCGTGCTCGCGCAAACACCCCCGTTCGAACGGGAAAGAATTTGCGCAAGTGTTCCACGCGTACGAGCGTCTCCGTCTTCGTCTGTGTTTGTATAGCCACTGTGATCACCCAGTTCTTAAGATCTTAATCAGTGCAAGGGATTCCAGCAAGCCGCGTACTGGTTTGGCTTATGCTCTTGGAAGTGGGGCACTTCGCGCTCGCAGATCTCCGTCGCATAGGGGCAGCGCGGGTGGAACCGGCACCCTGAAGGCGGCTTGATCAGATCTGGGGGTTCTCCAGGCAGGGCTGCCAGCTTGACCTTCTCGCCCTTAATGGACGGAAACGCCGACATCAAGGCTTTTGTGTACGGATGGATGGGGTTCTTGAAGATCGCTTCTGAAGGCCCAAACTCGACTAACCCCCCTGCGTACATCACCCCGACTTTGTCCGCGACCTCCGCGATGACCGCGATGTCGTGGGAGATGTAGATCATGCTCATGTTGAGCTTCTTCTGAATCTGGCGCATCTCACGCAAGATCTTATCTTGGACGATCACGTCCAGCGCCGTCGTCGGCTCGTCGGCAATGATCACATCAGGATCACAAGCCAAAGCCATGGCGATCACGGCGCGCTGTTTCATGCCCCCGGAGTATTCGTGGGGGTAGCGATCCATCAGTTGGTGGTCCAGCCCGACAAGCTGGAAGAGCTGGGCGACCCGCTCACGAGCTTCGGGGATGGAGATGGGCATATGGGTCTGCAGTGCTTCAATGATTTGATCGCCTACTTTGTAGACGGGGTTGAGCGAGTTCATTGCCGCTTGGAAGATCATGGAGATGCCCTTCCATCGAATAGGGCGCATCTCGTCGTCACTGAGAGCTGTGAGATCGACTCCGATCCGGGCGATGGCATCTCGTTCCAGACGGATCTGGTGGGTTCGCCCGTTGACGTGCGCATCGAGAACCACATGCGATTTATCGACGCCTAGGAGCCGGCCTTGGTGCTCTTGTCCGTCTGAGAGAATCTTCACGGGCTTGCCCAGGGCGCGGCGCGCATGGGATTCGTCTGTACCATCACGGAAGAAATAAGCATGGCCTCCCAGGAATCGTGCGTTCTCCGGCAGGAGGCGCAGCAGCGTCAACGCGACGGAAGTCTTGCCGCAGCCAGACTCGCCCACTAAGCCCAACGCCTCGCCCTTATCGAGGGAGAAGCTCACGTTCTCTACGGCTTTCACTTCCCCCTTGCGCGTCGTATAGTGCATCGTGAGATTTTCGACTTGCAAAACGGGATATGTCGTTAGGGTTGTCACGCTCTCACCTCTTGCGCAGGCGGGGGTTGACGACTTCATCCAGCCCGCGACCTACAAGATAGAACGCCGAGCAGAGCAGCGTGATGGCCATGCCCGGTGGCACCCACAACCACCAGTTTTGGAAGGACCGTCCGCCCAGAATATAGCCGTCACTATGCGCAGCATCGATCATAATGCCCCAGCTGATCTTAATCCCCGGCAGCAGCCCAAAGAACGAAAGCGCCGCTTCAGAGAAGATCGCACTGGTAACGTTGAACATCATATACAGAAACGCAAGGGGCAAGAGGTTGGGGATGATATGGCGGAAGATCACATGGAAGTGTCCGCCGCCGGCGACCTTCGCTGCTTCTATATAGGGCTTGACTTTCACCGCGAGCGCCTGGGACTTCAAGATCACGGTGATCTGCCCGAATCCGAAGAGAATTCCTAAAATAAACGCCAATTTGATCAGTGTTAGTTCGATCATCGAGCCGAGAACGATCAAGAACGAGACGAGAGGAAAGAGAATGAAGACGTCAGCCAGACGCATGAAGAACGTATCTACGAATCCCCCATAATACGCGGTGATCGCACCGATGAGCGTGCCGATCACGACCGTGATGAGCGCTGCCAGCACACCGAGCATGAATTCCGATCCTGTGCTGGCCATCAGTTGCGCTAAGATGTCGCGCCCGTACTGATTGGTCCCCAAAGGGTGCCGACGTGACGGGGGGCTGGGATTCTCTATCCCAGGGATAAGCGGGTCATATCCGACTACAGGATGATAGACTTGATCGATGCTGCTGATGGCGCCATAGGGGGCGTTGCGCGCGGCCTCAAGCTCCTCGGGCGTCCACGCGAGATGCTCCATCAACCACGGATATGCGGGCCATAACGCCCCAAAGAGCGCAAAGAACAGAATAATCCCTAATCCCGTTAGGCCGATCTTGCTCTCAGCGAACATGGCCCAACTGCCCTTCAGCCCGCGCCAGAGCAGATGGAGCCGCACACGCCAGAGCGCTTCGGCGGGCTTAAACGTTGGCGCAGCTCGCATAGAACCTATCTCCCTTCTCACCCTTAATCGTAACGAATGCGCGGATCAAGAAACGCATAGAGAATATCGGCGACCACGTGAGCGATCAGTGCGAAGATCCCAGTGAAGACGAGCGAGCCCACTGCTACGGGATAATCTTGCTCCAGAGCGCTTTGCAGCAAAAGTTGCCCCATCCCCGGCCAGGAGAAGATCGTCTCGGTGAACACCCCACCGTCTACGGAGAACGCGATAGCGAAGATCAAGCTTGTGACCACGGGGAGCAGGGCATTGCGCGCGGCGTGCTTGTCGCGCACGACATGATCGGGCAGGCCCTTGGCCTTGGCAGCCATCACATAGTCTTCGCGCATCGTCTCCAGCATCGTATTTCTCATGAGCAGCATGGTGCCTGCAAACGAGATCAGGGTGAGTGTCAAGATTGGCAGGGCCATATGTTGCACAAAGTCGAGGGCCAGGGGAAAGAGCGGGATGGTCCCCGCGGAGAAGTGAAAGCTCCATATGAAGAATTGAAACTCCGTATCGCGGGCCAAGACCGCGCGATCCACTTCACCAAACCAGATGCCCCCAAAGAACAACCCTGCTACACTCACGCCGAGAATGATTGCTCCCCAACGCGTTGCCTGTCTCTGCCAGGCATAAGGGAAGCGTCGGCTCCATAGATAAACAATGCCCCAAAAGAGCGTGAGCCCACCTAGCCAGAGCAACAGATGATTGAAGACGATATTCGAGCAGCTAATGCCAATACTACAATCGGTGGTGCCGATCTGGCGCACGTTCGTCCAGCTATCGGGGTTGATGAACCCCCCGATGGGAACGATGCCCAGATTGACGGCAAAGAGCCAGACTAATAACAAGGCAAACCACGGTGT
>JBEPZC010000083.1:0-5314 GCA_041641035.1 Candidatus Bipolaricaulota bacterium | reverse complement strand
ATCCCTGCATTGGTAAACAGTAATGTTGGGTCATCGGGCACAAGCGACGAGCTCGGCTCGATTGCATGCCCTCTCGTGCGAAAATACTCCAAGAACGTCTGGCGCACCTCAGCAGCAGTCCATCTCTCGCTCATACGTGATCGGGCTTAAGTGTAATCGAGTGAGCGTGGGTGTGCAAACTCTTGTTTTGGGTCTTTTTATCGCGTTCACGGGGCGAGTGCACCCCTGCCCCCTTCTCGTTATAATACTTTACATAACTCTTTTGAGGAGGCTCACTATATGGAACCACGCTCACTCGATTTTCTCAAACGGCTCCTCGCGACCGTCAGCCCCTCCGGATACGAGGACGAAGCCGCCCAAGTCTGGGCTTCTGAAGCGAGAACGTTTGCCGACGAGGTCCGATCTGATACCCAGGGAAACGTTATCGCTGTCGTCAACAAGGGCGGCAAGCCCAGGGTGATGCTCGCCGGGCACATGGACGAGATCGGATTTATGATCACTCATATTGACGACCAGGGGTTTCTCTATTTTGGGCAGATCGGCGGCTGGGACCCCCAGATCGTCCAGGGCCAGCGCGTCTGGATTAGAACGGAGTCGGGCAAGATCCCAGGCGTCATCGGCAAAAAGCCCGTTCATCTATTAAAAGAAGAAGAGCGCACCAAAGTCACGAAGATCGAAGAGCTTTGGATTGATATTGGCGCAAAAGACAAAGCTGAAGCCGAAAAACTGGTGCGCATCGGCGATCCTGCTGTCGTGGACTATGGCTTTATGGAGCTGAGAAATGGGCTGGTCGTCTCGCGCGGGTTTGATGACAAGGCTGGCGCGTTTGTCGTCTTGGAAGCCGCGCGAATGCTCGCCACGCTCAAGCCCCACGCTGAGATTCACGCTGTCGCGACCGTGCAAGAAGAAGTGGGGCTGCGCGGCGCCCACACCAGTGCCTACGGCATTGATCCGGTAGTGGGCATCGCTGTCGACGTCGGCTTCGCCACAGATTTTCCCACGATGGCCGAAGAACAAAAGCGCGTCGGCGCAGCCAAGCTCGGCCATGGGCCGATGATCGGGCGCGGACCAACCTACAATCACAAAGTCGTCGAGCTCTTAATAGAAACAGCTCAAGCGAAGAAGATCCCCTATCAGCTCAACGGTGAGCCACGCGGCATGGGCACCGATGCGTATGCCATGCAGATGACCCGCGCGGGGATCGCTGCGGGGTTGGTCTCCGTCCCCAATCGCTACATGCACAGCCCGTGCGAGATCGTCTCGCTCTCGGATTTAGAGAACGCCTACACGCTCATCGCCCATACGGTCGCTCAGATCGACGAAAAGATGAGATGGACCAGATTTTAATTTGCTCGGATAAAAATAGTCTGCTATACTCAGCTGGCGGCTTTCAGCAGTCAGTCGGCTGAACGCCCTAAAGGAGGCATCATGGCATTTGTCATCTGTCAGCCGTGCATAGACAAAAAGCACACCGACTGTGTGCAGGTCTGTCCAGTTGATTGCATCCACCCACGACCTGATGAGCCCGATTTCCCCAATGTGCGCCAGCTCTATATTGATCCCAGCACGTGTATCAACTGCGGCGCGTGCGCTGCGGTCTGCCCAGAGCAGGCGATCTTCCCTCAAGAAGACGTTCCCGAGCAATGGAAGAATTTTATTGAGATCAACGCGCAGTACTATAAAAAATAAGACCTCAAGTCAGGGGGGCAGCTGATCCCAGCACCGTTGCCTTCCCTGATGGGGAGAAAATCAGATGTCTTCATCTGAATCGATATTGTCTGATTCGCGCAATCTCACAACTGAGGACAAGACATGACGAATGGTTTCTTGTGAGAACCCACGCCGCCGCAAAAATCCCACAAGCCGACGCAGACGCGTAGGTCCATCTAGTGAGCGCAGCTTGGGCAAGCGCTCAGTGACAAGTCGCTTCGCTAAAGCTTCTTCATCAAGGCCCGCGCGTTCGATAGCCCGTTGAATATGCTCAGGGGCAATGCCCTTGGCGCGCAGCTCGCGTTCTAGCGCCCGACGGCTTCTTGGACGACGCGACAGGCGATCCTCGACCCACAACTGGGCAAATCTTGCGTCATCTACAATTCTCGCACGCTCTGCTTGCTCCAGCACGGACTCGATGATCTCGCGAGCAAATCCCTTCCGTTGCAATCGAGTCAAAGCTTCGTACCGGCTGCGCGGACGGTGCTTGAAGAGTCTCAACAGATACGCGCGGGCGCGCTCTTCTTCAGTCACGGGTTACTCCGGCAGCAGCGTTGGTTGCTTCACTTTACTCTTATCAAAGGGCAGACCCATCTTCTGACGAATCATCTGCTCCAACTGGTCAGCGATCTCCTTGTGCTCGTCAAGATAGGCAGCACTATTGGAAACGCCTTGCCCAAGCTGGGTCGTCCCCATCGAGAACCATGAGCCGCTCTTCTTGATAATCCCCACTTGTTCCCCTAGCTTCAATAGTTCTCGCGAGCGGGCAATCCCCTTTCCGTAGATGATATCAAAGTGAGCCTCTTTAAACGGCGGCGCGAGCTTGTTCTTGACGACGCGCACCAGCGTCTCGCTCCCAATCTTTTGATCGCCCTCTTCAATAGAGCCGATGCGCTTGATCTCCATGCGCACTGACGTGTAGAACTTGAGGGCCAGGCCGCCGGTCGTCGTGGTCGTCGGCCCCCAGCCCACGCCCACCCCAGAGATCATCTGACGGATTTGATTAATAAAGACAACAGTCGTCTTCGATTGCGCAATAGACGACGCGAGTTTGCGCATTGCTTGGCTCATTAAACGTGCTTGGAGCCCTACTTGGGCATCGCCCATGGCACCCTCAAGTTCGGCCTCCGGCACGAGCGCTGCTACGGAATCTATAACAATGGCGTCAAGAGCGCCGCTGCGCACCAACTGATCGGTGATCTCTAACGCCTGCTCGCCGGAGTTGGGCTGACTGAGCAAGATCTTGTCTAAATCGACGCCGATAGCTCGTGCGTAGTGGGGATCAAGGGCGTGCTCAGCGTCCACAAAGGCGACCGTGCCTCCAAGCTTCTGTGCCTCGGCGATAATGTGCAGAGCGAGCGTGGTCTTTCCCGAAGCCTCCGGGCCGAAGATCTCGACGATCCGTCCGCGGGGGACGCCCCCGATCCCAAGAGCGATATCCAGCGAGAGCGACCCCGTTGGGATCACTTCGACCTCTAAGTGTGGCTGCTCCCCCAGCCACATGATCGCGCCTTCGCCGTGTTTTTTCTTGATCTGGGCGAGGACGCTCTCCAAGACCTCACGCTTGCCCATATCGTCTCAATTTTAGAACGTATGGGCATCGTGAGCAAGTCTCAAAAATAAAAGTGCAGCCCCAACCCCGACGTCACCCCGCCTCTTGTTCCCCCAAACCCGAAGACCCCGACCTCGCCGTTGAGAGCGAGACGCGGCGTCAAGCGCATCTCTAGCCCCACCAGCGCTTGGAACGGCACGTAGAGCATGAGAGCGTCTTGCGGCGGCGCATACGCGAAGATCCCTACCCCACCACCAACATAGAGATCGGCGATCTCTAAGTTTATCACCTTCAGAAACGCCCGCGGCGTGAAGCTCAACGCGCTGCCTATCACGAAGAAATTCGCTTCAAACCCGAAACGATCAGAAATCCACACCCTCAGGCTCATCCCCGACGCCGGCAGCGCCTGCGGCGGTCTCATGGGGAACGTCAACTGCATCCCCGTGCCAAACCCATACTGGCTTGACAGATTCTCCAGAGCCATCGCTGAGAACGCGCTCAGCGCGAGGACCATACACGCCAGGCTCCAAATCTTAATGATGTTCCTCATCGTGTCCTCCTCGTGTCCGCTCAGTTCACTCTGCTGGTTGCGTTTGGACGGCACGCACGAAGTAATAGTGTATCCCCAAGCTGACCGCCGGGGTCGCGTTCAAACGATCACTACCGAATATGAGTGCCTCGCCAAACTCCAGATTCAGTGCCAAGCTGGGCAGAATACTGAGCTCCATGCCCCCTTTCAGCGCGATGTCGCCGACGCTGGGGCTGCCCCAGTACTCCCCAATGTGGAGATTTGCTTCGAAGATCGTGTAAAAATCAAAAATATCCGTATCGGCGAGGCGCAGCAGCACCTTGCCTGCGACGCACCCGCTCGTGAAATCCCCCATCGAGATCACAAAGCCGTTCAGCTCCAGCGCAAAGCCCTCACTGAGCCAATAGCGAATGCTGATGACACACGGCGCTTGCAACCCGATCCCAATCGTGCGATACTGCGATAAATCTCGTGAGGGCGTCTCTTGAGCTGCCACAGGAGCAACATATACCCCTACAATCATCACGGCTAACAGAAAGACCGTTCTCGTCATGCTCTCACCTCTTGGCCACAGTACGCGATGCTCTGCAGCAGCGTCAATGGCGTGCGGGTGTTTGCCTCCAGACACCGGTCACCCTAGCAAGGGGTCGCCCTTTTGTGCTATAGTGAAGACGTGTGAGAGGAATGGCTGTCCGGTATCTTCTGTACAGTGTGCTGGCACTGGCCGTAGCGACTTCGGTCTGGGTGGGGCTGCGGCGCATGGCGTGGGATGCGGCATATCAGACTGTGGGGTTGGTTATCCCCGCTCAAGAGCTCGACAACTCGCTGAGCGATAATGAGCTGCACGACTCCCTGGCACAGATGCGCGCGCAAGGCGTCGTTGCCTTGAGCGTAGAGTTTTCTGATTTTCCCGATTGGAACGTAAAAAGATCGGATTCCAGTGAGGGGGTTTTCAGGGTCCTTCGCGCCGCTCAAGCGGCTGGCCTAGGACTAGCTTTCGTCGTGGACGCCGATGAGCACGAGATACCGTCGCTCCCGCTGCGCCCTGATTGTGTGATACTCGTCTCGGAGCGAGGCTCCGTCGTGCCTTCGTGGATAGTGACCGACTTTCGTGACGTAATGCTTGGGATAGTCGAGTTCAGTGAACCATCACAACTGATCCAGCTCTATCGGTGGGGGTGGAGAGATTTTGTGCGCGTCCACGCGATCAAATCCCGCGAGCTGGATCGTCTTGGGATGGAGGGCGCGCTGAGGCGCTGGGAGCGCGCCGTCCAAGAGCGCACTATCAGACTCCTATGGGTCACGGAACATCAGAGATTCCCTCACTATAGTGAACAGCTCAGCCGACGGCTCACTCAGCTAGGAATGAAGCTTGGGCAGCCGTCGGCGCCTGCGTCGTTTGAGAACTCTTACGCGATCTATCTTGCGATAGGGGCTGGTTTTATCAGTCTGGGCGCGCTCGTGCTCATGAGCGTCTCACGGCTCCCTATGACTGCACTGCTTGGGGGAGGATTGGTCAGCGC
>JBEPZC010000082.1:0-5379 GCA_041641035.1 Candidatus Bipolaricaulota bacterium | reverse complement strand
ACCGCGCGCTTGAGCGGCTCGTATTTGAGAACCCCGCGAGCATACTCCGACTCGAATTGGTCATAGATCTCTTTGGGAGCCGTCAGTTTTAAGAGCAGGAAGAGATTCGCAACCCCCGGGCTCTTCTCGTTCGTGTCCGGACGCGGACCAATATCTGTGACAGCGGTCTTGATCTTTTCTCTGATAGACTCTTCAGGCTCGGTAAGCGCGATGTAGTGCTTGGGGCCTAAAGACTTGCTCATCTTGCGTGTGGGGTCTGCCGGGGACATAATGCGCGGGGCTTCGGTAAGCAGGGCGTCGGGTTCGGGAAAAGTCTCGCCAAAGCGCGAATTAAACCGTCGCGCGATGCGTCGCGCCAGCTCGATGTGCTGCAACTGGTCTTCCCCCACGGGGACTTTTGAAGCTTTATAGATCAGAATATCGGCAGCTTGGAGCACGGGATACGTAAACAGCCCGCAGCTCACAAACTCTTGTGCCTCGCCCTTCTCTTTGAATTGCGTCATTCTCTGTAAATCCCCGTAAGACGTGACAGCGCTCAAGATCCAGCATAACTCGGTGTGCTCCGGGACCTGCGATTGCACAAACAGCACGCACTTGTGGGGATCGAGCCCGCAGGCGAGCAAGTCCATCGCCATGGCGATCGTGTTCTTGCGCAGGTCTTCAGGATCGTGCTCGACCGTGATCGCGTGGTAGTCGACGATAGAATAGAAGCACTCATACTGATCTTGAAGCGCCACGTAATTTTTGACCGCGCCAAAGTAATTGCCGATGTGAAGGATGCCGGTGGGCTGAATGCCCGAGAGAACGACAGGTTTGGAAGCCATAGGGGGGGTTACGCTACTGGAGCCAAAGCCGATCACCCATGAGCTGATGCTTCATAGAGATCACCCTTGACCAAGATTGATGCGCTATTATAGAAAGAGAACAAAGGGTTGTCAAGAAATGGAGAGTCTCAGTTGCCCCAGCACGTCCCGTACGCTATAATCACAAGCCAGCACCATGACGATCCTCATCAAAGATTGCACAGCGATTACTATGGACGATCCCTTCGTGCGTCGCGGGGTCTCCATCGCCATCGAAGACGGCAAGATCACGAAAATCAGTGAGAATCCAAAAGACTTCGAGGGCAAACGCTTCGAGATGACCCTTGATGGGAGAGACAAGCTTGCGCTCCCCGGCTTCGTCAACGCCCACACGCACTTGGCGATGGTCCTGCTGCGCGGCTACTCAGACGACAGAAATCTCCAGGAGTGGCTCGAGCAAGATATCTGGCCCGCTGAGAGAAAGCTCACCGAAGAAGACGTCTACTGGGCGTCGCTTGTGGGGATAGCCGAGATGCTTCGCTCCGGCACGACGACGTTTTCGGATATGTATTTCTTCATGGACGCCGTGGCCCAAGCTGTGAAGGAATCGGGGATGCGCGCGCTGCTCTCCTACGGGATCATTGCGCCCCAGCCGGGGGAGAAAGCCCAGCGAGAGCTCTCCATCACTGAGAGGTTCCTGAGGGATTGGCACACCCGCGCTGAGGGACGCATTCGAGTTGCCGTCGGCCCTCACGCGCCGTACACCTGTTGTAATGAAGTGTGGCGGGATGCAACAGCCCTCGCGATGCAGTATAATACGCTCATTCACACACACCTTCAGGAGACCAGAACGGAAGTGAGCGACTCGCTGAAGCAGTATCAGAAAAGCCCAACAGAGCGGTTAGAATCGCTTGGGGTCTTTCAAGCGAAGACGGTCGTGGCGCACGGGGTGCATCTGAGCGATTCCGACGTCAGAACTTTAGTAGAGCGCGGTGTCGGGCTGGCTCACTGCCCCACAAGCAATCTGAAGTTGGGCTCAGGGATCGCGCCGATAAAGAAATACAGAGAGATGGGATTGCGCGTGGGGATCGGCACCGATGGCCCAGCGTCGAATAATAACTTAGATATGCTCGAAGAGCTCAGGCTTGCTGCGCTGCTCGCCAAGAGAGAGAACCCCACAGCGCTGCCCGCTGCAGAAGTGTTACGAATGGCTACTAGTGAAGGTGCACAGGCGTTGGGGCTTGAGGGCGTGGGGCACTTGGCTGAAGGCTTTCAAGCTGATATTATTTTAGTAGATATGCAGAGCGCCCACTGGCAGCCGGGGCACAATCCTGTGTCGGATTTGGTCTACGCTGCCCAGGCAAGCGACGTCACCACGGTGATCATCGCGGGGCGGGTCGTCATGAAAGATCGAGAGATTCTGACGTTTGATGAAGAGAACGCCAAGGCTCGCGTGCGCGCCTTGAGCGCCAAATATCACAGAAACTGAAACTCAAGAAAGGAGGAAGGTGATGGCACTCACCCAGGAGGAGAAGGCCAAGATCGCTGAGCCGTTTCGGATCCACTTACAAGACACCGGATCAGCCGAGGTCCAGATCGCGCAGCTGACTGAAGAGATCCGCAGGCTCACCGAGCATCTCAAGACCCATAGGAAGGACTTTCACTCCCAGCGGGGGTTGATGCTCAAGGTTGGGCAGCGCAAGCGGTTGCTGCGCTATCTGGCTCGCACGAAGCCGGACAAATACACACAGCTGATCGCGCAGCTGGGCCTGCGCGGCTGAAATCTATGGGCAGCCAGCCACGAGCTTGTTACAAGTTGCAAGTTGTAAGTTGCAAGTGAAACCCTTTCACTTCCAACTTCGAACTTGTCACTTGTAACTGTCTCGGTGCTGGCTGTCACAAGGAGATGGTCGCACCATGACAGAAGTCGTTGCTGTACAGCGAGGGCCCCTGCGGCTCTCCACGGGGAAGGTCGCGCGTCAAGCCGACGCCGCGGTGTTAGTGGAGTACGGCGAGACCGTCGTCTTAGTGACGGTGACGCGCGGTGACGCAGAGGATCTCGATTATTTCCCATTAACAGTAGACTTTGAAGAGAAGTTCTACGCGACCGGGAAGATCCCTGGCGGGTTTCTCAAGCGCGAAGGGCGTCCATCAGAAGCGGCGATTTTGAGCGCGCGCATGATTGACCGCCCCATCCGTCCGCTCTTCCCGCCCACCTACCGTGAGAAGGTCCACGTCGTGGCGACGGTGCTCTCAGCAGACACAGAACACTGTCCCTCGATCGCTGGGCTGCTTGGCGCTTCGACAGCGTTGATGATGAGTAAAGCGCCGTTTGAGGGGCCTGTGGCGGGCGTGCGCGTCGGACGCATCAATGGACAGCTCGTCGCTAACCCTTCCGATGCTGAGCTGGAACACTCAGATATGGAGATCATCGTGGCTGGGACCAAAGAGAGAATCTTAATGGTCGAGGGCGCAATGAAGGAGGTCCCAGAAGAGGAAGTGGTAGAAGCGTTAGCGTTTGCGCAGGGCGAGATCAAGCATCTCATTGCCCTTCAAGAGGAGTTTTTGGCCAAGCTGCCCCCCGTAGAAAAAGTGCAGCCGGAGCCACCCCCATCAAACGCGAGCGAGCTGCGCCAAGCCCTCAAGGAGTTGGTCTGGGAGAAGTTTGAGAGCTTGCGCGGGCCCATGAGAAAGCGTGAGCGCGAGGCCAAAGCCGATGCGATCCGCGATGAAGCAATTGAGAAGATCCTCACAGAAAAGCACGCTGCCGGCGTCACTGATCCGGCAGAGCTTGAGGCGCTCAAGAAGCAGCTTGCGGGGATCTTTACGGAGCTTTTGGAAGAATTCGTGCGCGTGAGCACCCTGACCACGAAGATCCGCATGGACGGACGGCGCGCCGATGAGCTGCGTCCGATCTGGTGTGAGGTCGGGATCTTGCCGCGTGTGCACGGCTCGGCGCTGTTTACCCGTGGGGAGACGCAGAGCTTAGGCACGGTCACACTGGGGACGTCGAGCTTAGACGAACAGATCATAGACCGCATGTTGGAAGAGGGCCGCGAGCGTTTTATGTTGCACTATAACTTCCCGCCCTACAGCGTGGGCGAGACCGGACGTTTGGGTCCGCCGGGCCGCCGCGAGATCGGCCACGGCAACTTAGCGAAGAACGCCGTCAAGGCCGTCATCCCCAGCGAAGACGAATTCCCCTATATTATTCGAGTCGTCTCGGAAATTTTAGAGTCCAACGGCTCGTCATCTATGGCGACGGTCTGTTCGAGCTCGTTGGCGCTCATGGACGCGGGCGTGCCCATCAAGAAACCTGTGGCAGGCATCGCCATGGGGCTGCTCACCCATAATTCAGACTATATGATCCTCACGGACCTGGCGGGCTACGAGGATCACTTTGGCGATATGGACTTCAAGTTGGCGGGCACGCGCGACGGCCTCACGAGCTTCCAGCTGGACGTCAAGATCCACGGGATTACCCTGCAAATTGCCAAAGAGACGATGATGCAGGCGCGCGCTGCTCGACTCCAGATCTTGGATATTATGAGCAAGACGCTGCCAGCGCCGCGTCCGACGCTCAGCCGGTTTGCTCCGATCTTAGAGGTCATTCCCATCGACCCGGAGAAGATCGGCTTGGTCATCGGGCCGGGGGGCAAGACCATTCGCGCCCTGCAAGCTGAAACCCAGACCGAGATCGACATTGACGACGAGAAGAACGTCGTCAAGATCTCGGGGCATGACAAAGAGCTGGTGCGCCGAGCACGCGAGCGCATCGAACAGATAATCGAAGAGATTGAAGTCGGCAATCGCTACACGGGGAAGGTGACGCGCATCGAGAAATTCGGCGCGTTTGTCGAATTGCCCAACGGCGTCCAGGGGTTGATCCGCATCTCTGATCTGTCGGATCGCTACGTCAAAAAAGTTGAAGACGTCGTGAAGATCGGCGATGCGGTCACCGTCGAAGTCATTGAAGTCGATGAGCTGAACCGCATCAATCTCAAGCTGATTCGAGACAAGGCCGCGCCTCCACCCGCACAGATCAAAGTCGGCGATGTGCTCACGGGGAAGATCGTGGGGATTGCTGACTACGGCGCGTTCGTCGAGACCGACGCTGGAGTGCGCGGCTTGATCCATATCTCGCAGTTAGCCGACGGATACGTCGAGCGCGTCGAGGACGTTGTCAAAGTCGGCGACCCCGTCATCGTCGAAGTGATTCGCATCGACAAAGAGGGGCGCTACTCGTTCAAGCGCTTAGCCAAAGAAGGAATGAAGATAAAGATTAAGACATAATGCACGAACTCTACCCAAACTGCTACACAGCACAGCTAGAGAACGGCGTCACGGTGATCGTTGAACCCATAGAAGACCGCCCGTTGGCGCTAGGGGTATGGGTGCGCGTGGGCAGTCGTGATGAGCCGGCCCATCTTGCAGGCATGGCACATTTCATCGAGCACATGGTCTTCAAAGGCACTACCAATAGGACGGCGTTCCAAATATCTGAAGAGGTCGATGCGATGGGCGGGTACATCAACGCTATGACCCACAAAGAGTACACGCTCTTTCATATTGACGT
>JBEPZC010000081.1:0-5385 GCA_041641035.1 Candidatus Bipolaricaulota bacterium | reverse complement strand
TCGAGTCGCCCCCATGCGGTCAACGCGATCTTCTTGGGCAGCGACGGGTAGGGAGCGACGATCACCTTGCAGTATCTTTCAAAGTTCTCGGTGCGCAAGCGCCCGATCAGCCTTTTCAAGCCCTCGATAACGGGGTCCTCGAGAGCGGGGCTTTCCGCCGGACGGTACTGCACTAAGATTCCCCCAAGTCTCAGCATATGGACTTGGATCTCATTGGGGATGGGGCGGTCGTGGATGCCCCAGTCGGTGGTCGCCCCGGCATAGGGGCCCGAGGTCGGCGGGATCGAGTTATACGGTACTGTCTCGCCGAGACGCAACCGATAGTCGCTGGGCTGCTGGATGGGCACAGCGACACCAGGCTTGGCAAAGTAAATTCTATACACGCCCCAGACCCCAAGCCCTAATACAAGAACACAAATTCCCACGACGATCCTCCAGCGATACGTTGAAGGTCTTGGGGAGGTGCGCCTTCTGGGAACGGCCATTGGTCCTTTTCTTTGCGGGTTGTTATAGAGCATAGATTGACAGCCCTTGCCAGCAGATTATATCATAGAGCGGGACGATACGTCCATCAGGAGGGTCCAAATACGTATGACACAGTACGCACAGATACTGCAATTGGCTGACCAGCCGTGGGAGAAGGGGATTGCGCCCACGATTTGGCAGAAGCCCCTGTGGACGCGCTTAGACTCCAACTCCCACGCCCAAGTGATGCTGGTGAAGATGGCTCCTGGAGGGACCTCGCCTGCCCATCGCCATCCCCATCCCCAAATCTTCTATGTGATCTCCGGGACGGGGATCGTCAGGCTCGATGGGGTCGAGCACCCTCTCAAGCCCGGCTCGGTCGTGCGGGTGCTCAACGGCGAGCTCCATGATTTTGTCAACACTGGCAGCGAAGAACTCGTCATGATCGAGCTGCAGATCTTCGATATCAAGATCGACCTCAAGAAAGTTTTGGAGAAGAGAAAGGAATTTGGATGACGTATGAATCTCAAGGTCTGGTTTCTCGCGACGCGCCCGTGGTCGTTCACTATGACCGCGATCTCGGTAGGGGTAGGCGGGGCAGTGGCAGCCCTCGATGGGGCGTTTGACGTCTGGCGCTTTTTGCTGACTTTGGTCGGAGCGATCTGCGTCCACGGCGCGACCAATCTCATCAATGACTACTTCGACTACAAGAGCGGGGTCGACCGCCCTGGCGCCCCCACCACGCTCTATCGTCCGCATCCGTTGGTGCAAGGGGTGATCTCCCCTCGCGCGGTGCTGGGCGTCAGTCTAGGGCTCTACGGGGTCGCTGCGCTCATCGGGTTGTATTTGGCTTGGCTTGCAGGGCTGGGGCTGCTCTGGTTTGTAGTTGGGGGAGCGCTGGCGAGCTTCTTCTATACTGCGGGCCCGATCCAATATAAATATATCGCTTTGGGGGAGCTGTCAGTCTTCCTCATGTGGGGCCCGCTTATGGTCGGTGGAGCGTACTTCGTGCAACAGGGGTCTGTCAGCCCCCAAGCGATCCTGATCTCGTTGCCGTTTGGGGTGTTAGTGGCGCTTGTTCTGCTCGCCAACAACCTCAGGGATATCGACTACGACGGCAGCGTGGGGATTCGGACGGTGGGGACGCTGCTGGGGGCTCGCAAGACCCTCTATCTCTACCAAGGGCTCATAATCAGTGCGTATCTTGCCGTCATCGCGCTCATCGCATTGAAGATTCTCAGCCCGTGGGGCTTATTAGTGTTCTTCTCGGCCCCGCTCGCCCTGAGATTGATCCGAACGCTGCAACAGCAGATTCCCAATGACGCCGACGCCCGCACGGCCCAGCTCGACACGCTCTTTGGGGTCTGGCTCATCATCGGGCTCGTCTTGGAGAAGATATTCCCCCTATGAGCGCAGAGAGCAAGATCAGAGCTGTTGTGCTGACGGTTCTAGTCGCGTTTGCCCTGTGGTATTTTGTGTTTCAGACGGACATAGGGAACTTCTGGGTGCGGCTCGCGCTGGCCGCCTCTCTGTTGGCGACCACGGCTCTCATTCTGACTCCCGACCGGACACAGCTCTTTTCAGTGCGCTGGCGCGATATCGTGATCGGCGTGGTTTCAGCTTTGGCCCTGTATGTAGTCTTCTGGGTGGGGAAGCACCTGAGCGTTGCGCTCTTCCCCTTTGCGTCGGCTCAGATCACGATGGTCTACACCCAGCGTGAGCAGCTCGATCTCGTCTGGATCGGGGTGTTATTATTTTTTCTCGTGGGGCCAAGTGAGGAGATCTTCTGGCGTGGGTTTGTGCAGCGTCGGCTCAGCGAGCGTTTCGGCGCCCCAGGAGCTCTTCTGACGACAGCAGCGATCTATGCTCTCGTACACATCTGGACGCTCAATCTCATGTTAATACTAGCGGCTGCGGTCGTGGGGCTATTTTGGGGATGGCTCTACCAACGCGAACAGCGCTTACTCTCGGTGATGATCTCGCACGCCGTGTGGGATGTGCTCATATTTGTGCTGTTCCCTGTGATATGACATAACTCATAAAATGAGATGACGAAGCTCTTGGTGCACACTGAGCAAAACTCGGTAGAATAAAAACGATTGAGGAGGTTCTATGAAGATAGGAATTCCTAAAGAGATCGCCCCGCATGAGCGACGGGTCGCGTTGGTGCCGGAGACCGTCGCGAGATTGGTCAAATCGGGGATCGAAGTGCAGATTGAAGCCGACGCGGGCGTCGGAGCTTTTTACCCTGATAAAGACTACCAAGCTGCCGGCGCCCAGATCATCTCCGACAGAAAGACGCTCTTTGGCACGTCGGATCTCTTGATTAAAGTGCAGAAGCCCTCGGCCGAAGAAGTCGAGCTCTTGCGTGAGGGCAGCGTCCTGATCGGGATCCTCCAACCCTTAGTGAATCCTGATCTGGTCCAGCAGCTTGCGCAGAAGAAGATCACGGCTTTCGCCATGGACATGATCCCGCGCATCACCCGCGCTCAACCGATGGACGTGCTCTCGTCGCAGAGCACTGTGGCGGGCTATAGAGCCGTGCTCATGGCCACACAGTATCTGCCCAAATTCCTCCCGATGCTCTCGACAGCCGCGGGGACGATCACCCCGGCCAAGGTCTTTATCATTGGCGCGGGGGTAGCGGGCTTGCAAGCGATCGCGACCGCGCGCCGCTTGGGCGCAGTCGTCCAGGCCTTTGATGTCCGTCCCGCGGTCAAACAAGAAGTCGAGAGCTTGGGCGCAAAGTTCGTGGGCTTAGCTTTAGAAGAAGCCGCGGACAAGTCGGGCTACGCCAAGGAGCTCAGCGAGGAGCACAAACAAAAAGAGCGCGAGCTGATCGCCCAGTACGTCAAAGAGTCTGACGTCGTCATCACTACTGCCCTTGTCCCTGGGAAGAAGGCCCCCCTGCTCATCACCAAAGAGATGATCGCCCTGATGAAGCCGGGCTCAGTGATTATAGATTTAGCCGCGGAGCAGGGCGGCAACTGCGAGCTCACCCAAGCAGGCAAAGAGATCACCCTGAACGGCGTGACCATCGTCGGGCCGATCAATCTGCCCAGCTCGATGAGCTTCCACGCTAGCCAAATGTACTCGCGCAACATCGCGAGCTTCCTGGGGCTTCTCATTACCAAAGAGAAGCAGCTCAATCTCGATTTCAATGATGAGATCATCAAGGGCTGCTGCGTCACCCATCAAGGCCAGATCATGCTGCAAAAATAACAACCTGAAATCTCTGCAAAGGAGGCTGTATGACCGAAGCATTGTTGGCAGCACTTTATATCTTCGTGATCGCGATGTTCTTGGGGTTCGCCGTGATCACGAAAGTCCCCCCCTTGCTCCATACCCCCCTGATGTCCGGCTCCAATGCTATCTCTGGGATCACGATCATCGGGGCATTGATCGTCGCCGGGCGACAAGAGGGCTGGTTGCAAACTGTCCTGGGACTGATCGCTATTATCCTTGCGATGATCAACGTTGTCGGCGGGTACTTAGTCACCGACCGAATGCTCCAGATGTTCAAGCGAAAGCCAGGTGAGAAATAATGTCTCTGGGAGAGATCCTCATTGCGTTGGCGTATATGATTGCCTCGGCCTGCTTTGTCATCGGGCTGATGTGGCTGCAATCGCCCAAGCGGGCCCGCATGGGCAATATCCTGTCGTCGTTTGGGATGCTCTTGGCGATTATAGCGACGCTCTTTGTGTCAGGGATCAAAGATTATTCGGTGATCATCATAGGGATCATCATCGGGTCGGCGCTTGGGACACTCATGGCTCGCACGGTGAAGATGACGGCCATGCCCCAGATGGTCGGGATCTTAAACGGCTTTGGGGGCGGGGCTTCCGCACTCGTCGCTGCCGCTGAGTTCTTTAAGTACGCTTCTGACCCCAGCACCCTGACGCTCGACGTCGCGATCTCGATCATGCTGGCCATGGTCGTCGGGACTATAACGTTCTCAGGGAGCATGATCGCTGCAGGCAAGCTCCAAGGGGTCGTCAACGAGCGGGCGATCACCTACCCGTTCCAGAATATTATTAACTTCATATTTTTCCTGACGATTGTCGCCGCTGCGGTCTTCTTGGTCGTCAGCTTTGGGAACCCTTGGGTCTTCACGTATCTCACGGTCGCCGCGTTGATCTTCGGGGTTCTGTTCACTATCCCCATCGGTGGAGCAGATATGCCTGTCGTTATCTCCTTCTTGAACGCCCTGTCGGGCATCGCGGCAGCGATGGCCGGGTTCGTCATTAAAAATAACGCGCTGATCATCGCTGGGTCCCTCGTCGGCGCGTCAGGCATTATTCTGACCCAGATTATGTGCTGGGCCATGAATCGTCCGATCACCAACGTGCTCTTTGGAGCGTTTGGAGCGACGGTGACTGCCAGCTCCACCGCAGCGACGGCGACCAAGAAGACCGTCAAGCCCATCCAGCACGATGAAGCCGCGATCTTGCTCGCCTATGCACAATTAGTGATTATCGTACCGGGCTACGGCATGGCCGTCTCCCAAGCTCAGCACGCCGTCAGACAATTAGCCGATGAGCTGGCCAAGCGCGGCGTCACTGTGAAATACGCGATCCACCCTGTCGCGGGTCGTATGCCAGGGCACATGAATGTGCTGTTGGCCGAAGCCAACGTCCCCTACGATCAGCTCTTCGACATGGACCAGATCAACGATGAGTTCCAGCAAGCGGACGTAGCCCTCATTGTGGGAGCTAACGACATAGTCAATCCAGCGGCTCGCTACGACAAGAGCAGTCCGATCTACGGGATGCCCATTCTCAACGCTGATCATGCCAAGCAGATCATAGTCATGAAGCGCAGCATGAATCCGGGGTTCGCGGGGATCGAGAATGAGCTCTTCTACAACGAGAAGACGCGAATGCTCTTTGGCGATGCCAAAGAGTCCCTGACCAAGCTCAT
>JBEPZC010000080.1:0-5386 GCA_041641035.1 Candidatus Bipolaricaulota bacterium | reverse complement strand
ACGGGATATCTCACAGAGCTACAAGCCGACATCTTAGCATCCGAAGAGCGATTAGGAAATATTCGGGAGTTCATAGGGTACTTGAAAGAATTCGAACAACGCGGCGGACTGAGGGAATTCTTAGAAGAAGTGGCGCTCATCTCCGAGGCCGATACATATTCGGGCGAGCAAGAGCGCGTCGCGCTCATGACGCTGCACTCGGCCAAGGGCTTAGAGTTCGACTACGTCTTCCTCGTGGGGATGGAGGAGAACATCCTCCCTCACGCGCGCAGCATCAAAGAGGGCACACTCGAAGAAGAGCGCCGACTCTGTTATGTAGGGTTGACCAGGGCCAAGGAGCGCGTCTATCTCTCATTCACGAGCCAGCGTGCGCTCTACGGCTCTCTCCTCTTCAACGCGCCCTCGCGATTCATCTGGGAACTCCCCAAAGAAGACCTCGAGACGCCCTGGGAACTCGTGATCTAGCGCGAGACCTTTGCGATCGCGCGCTCGATCACATCGAGGCCTCGCATGAGCTCGTCTTCGCGAATCACTAAGGGGATGAGCATACGGATCACGTTCCCATATAAGCCCGCCTTGGCAATGATCACGCCATTGGCTAAGCATTCCTTAACGACGGCCATCGTTTCTTCCGAAGCGGGTTCCTTGTTCATGCGGTCTTTGACGAGCTCGATGCCGACCATCGCGCCCAGACCGCGCACATCCCCGACGATCTCGTACTTCTGTCTCATCTGCTCAAACCGCTCCGTCATATAGCGCCCCAGCTCGACAGCGCGCTCGAGCAAGCTCTCTTCTTCGATGATGTCGAGCACAGCGAGTGCGGCCGCGCACGCTATGGGGTTGCCCACATAGGTGCCCCCGATGGCGCTATCCCCCGGCGCGTCGATCACCTTCTGGACGCCGACCACAGCGCTGAGAGGCATTCCCCCAGCCAGCGATTTCGCTAACGTAATTAAGTCCGGCTCGATGCCATAATGCTCGTGGGCGTAAAACTTCCCTGTGCGCCCGATGCCCGTTTGGATCTCGTCGGCGACCAAGACGATGCCGTGCTTGTACGTGAGCTCACGCAAGAATTGCACAAAGCCCTCTTGAGGTACGACAAACCCGCCCTCCCCCTGCACCGGCTCAAAGACGATACAGGCGATCTCGTCGGGGTTGACTAAGGTGAAAAGCTGCTTCTCCCAACGCCCAAAGTCCATAAGATTGCGATAGGGGTTGGGGAAGGGCATGCGATAGACATCGGAGCAGAGCGGGGCGAAGCCTTCCTTGTAGGGCTTGGCTTTATGGGTCATCGTCAGCGCCATATACGTCCTGCCGTGGAACGCCCCCTCGAAGACGACCACGGCTTTGCGCTTGGTATACGAGCGAGAGATCTTGACAGCGTTCTCTACGGCTTCCGCCCCAGAGTTGAAGAAGATCGCTTTCTTAGGAGAAGAACCGGGGGCAAGCTCGACTAAGCGCTTGGCCAGCTCGATATACACGTCATACATGATGACGCTACAGTCGGTATGAGTGAACTTTTGCGCTTGTTCTTGGATAGCACGCACGACCTTAGGGTGGGCGTGGCCCACTATGAGACATCCCCAGCCCCCTGTGAAATCGATATAGGAGTTTCCTTCTAAATCCGTGACAAGAGCGCCGCGGCCTTCAGAGATGATAAAAGGCGCAAGGGGGGAGACAGCACGAGGGACATAGCGCTCCATCTCTTGCAGGAGCGCTTTGGAATCTTTAGCCGTGGGTTTAGCCGGTGTTTTGACCGCCATAAAAAGCTCCTCCTTTGTCAGGGTCAACGATTGCATCCCGCGCACGCGGGCGATGAACACGAATAAGATGACATCATACAGTTTACTGATTTTTTGCGATTTTTCAAGGCCACCTTGTCTGACCGTCCCGTCAAGCGCTATCATAAGAGACCATCAAGGGAGGACAGACGGAGATGACATACGATCTTATTATCATTGGCGGGGGGCCAGCAGGTCTCACCGCGGCCATCTACGCCGGACGCGCCAAGCTCAAGACGCTCTTGCTCGACAAAAGGACCCCTGGCGGCCAACTTAACGACACCACCGAGGTCGAAAACTTCCCAGGGTTTCCTGAACCCATCATGGGCCCGGAACTCATGCAGCGCATGGTGCAACAAGCTCAACGATTTAACGTCGAGATCAAAATAGAAGAAGCCCGAGACTTGATTATCAGTGGGGCTAAACGCATTGTCAAGACCGATCAGAGCCAATACGAAGCCCCAGTCGTGATCATCTCGACGGGGGCTGAACCTGTCAAGCTCCCCGCCAAGAATGCCGACAGACTCTTAGGCTATGGCGTCTCCTACTGCGCCACGTGCGACGGCTACTTCTTCAGAGATAAAAACCTGATCGTCGTAGGTGCAGGAGATGCCGGGTTCACCGAAGCTCTGTTTCTCACGAAGTTCGCCAAGGAAGTGAGAATCGTGGTGCGCCACCCTCAAGACGATCCCAAGGCGATCCGCGCCAAAGATCAGATCTTAGTTGAGAAAGTGAAAGCCCACCCCAAGGTGAAATTCATCTGGAACGCGATCGTCGAAGAGATCTTGGGCGACAAGCGCGTCGAGGGCGTCGCGCTCAAAGACCTAGCAACAGGGGAACGCTACGAGATGCGCGACGTTCAAGGGGTCTTTGTGAGCATCGGGCATCGCCCCAACACCGAGTTTCTCAAGGGGAAATTAGAGATGGATGAGAAGGGGTATCTCTTGACAGACGAGCGGACGCGCACCAAGATCCCCGGGGTCTTTGCTGTAGGCGATGTGAGAAAATTTGCGGGGGAATACGCCCAGGCGGTCATTGCCGCTGCTGATGGGTGCATCGCGGCTTTAGAGGCTGAAGCATATCTTGAAGATGGACGATGGCGCGAGACAACCTAAAGGAGGGGCTATGAGTACAGCCGTTCGCACAGAGACGTTGGTGGAGATGATCGAGCGCGCGTTAAGCCGTCAGGGTGAAAAGATCGCGCTGAAGATCCCCAAGCACGACGGATCGGGGTATGATCAGATCTCTTTTTCTGATTTGAAGAGAAAATCTGATCAGTTCGCAGCAACCCTCAAAAGACGAGGCCTTCAGAAGGGCGAAAAGTTCGCGATCATTGGCAAACCGCGCACCGATTGGGCTGTGGCGTTCTTGGGGATTCTCAAAGCTGGTGGGGTCGCTCTGCCTCTGGATGCTTCGTGGCAAGCCCCAGAAATCCAGCGTGTCCTGCGCGATATGGACGCCGTGGGGGCGGTCGTCTCTGACGCCCCGCATTACGAGATGGTCAAGGAGCAAAGCCAGCTTCAGCACATAGTGACGATGGATCGTCTGCCGGAAGTTCCCACCGTGAGCGATTGGCTCAGCGATGAACCATTTGAGTATATTCCTGCCGATCCTGACGACGTTGCCGTGATGCTCTGCACTTCGGGGACGACGGGCAACGCCAAGGGCGTCATGCTCTCGCATGAGAACATTGTGAGCAATGCTGAGAGCGCCCTCAGCCGCCTCGATTTCACCGATCAAGACGTGGTCTTGACAATCCCACCGTGGTATCATGTCTTCGGGATGATCGTCCTGGTGGCGTGTTTGCACGCAGGTGCGCAGCTCATTTACACCGACGACTACAAGAATCTGCCCACGTATATGGCCCACAACAGGGTGAGCATTCTGGTAGGGGTTCCCAAGCTCTTTCACGCCATGTACGAGAAACTGGAGAACACTATTCAGGAGAACAGGCTTGCCCGATTTATGTGGCGCTACGCGCCGACGCTGCTGGGGGCGCGCATTAAGAAGCGCTTAGCAGGAGGCAACCAGTTGAAGTATTTTCTCTCTGGGGGCGCTCCTTTAGATAAGAAAGTCATGCGCAACTTGCGCCGCTTGGGGATTGGGATGATCGAGGGCTACGGACTGACGGAGACATCGCCGGTGCTCACCCTCAGCACGCCGTTTAACGAGAAGATCGGCTCGGTCGGCCCCGCGATCCCAGGGGTTGAGATCCGCATCGCTGATCCCGACGAGAAGGGCATCGGCGAGATTGTCGTTCGCGGCCCCAATATCATGAAGGGCTACTACAAGAATCCCGAAGCGACACGAAAAGTCTTGGACCCCGACGGCTGGTTCCACACCGGCGATTTGGGGTATCTGGACGAAGACGGCTGGCTCTATATCAAAGGGCGCAAGAAGAACGTCATCGTCTTAGAAGGGGGCAAGAACGTCTACCCCGAAGAGGTCGAGTTCGAGCTGAAGCAGATCCCATTGATTGAAGAGATCATGATCAAGGGGGGCAAGCGCAAGGGCCTGGAAGTGATCAAAGCGTTTGTCTATCCCAAGCCCGATCTCTTGCAGAAGCACTCTCCTGAAGAGCTGAAGAAGATGATCTGGGAGGCGATCAAAGAGAAGAGCAAAGATTTAGCGCCATACAAGCGCGTGCACAGCCAGCAAGACTTAATTATCTTAGACAAGCCCTTCGAGAAGTCGTCCAAGCTCGATATTAAGAGATATCTGTACGACGAGGCGTAAAGAGCTCTGCTTCTACCTTGTTCTTGTGGCCGACTTGGATGGCAACGGCGAGATAGAGCTCTGGGCCTTCATCGGGCTGCTACAGCAAGAGCTAGCCCACGTGATGGCCGGAGTTGATGAACAGCCGAGGCAGCATAGACACGGAAGGCGAGCGAACTTGTCTGCAGGCTTGACCTGCACCTCCACGAGATCTGCGAAGCTATAAAGCGCTTAGGAGCGAAGATCACATTAGAGAGCCGACTGGAAGCGGCAGATTTAAGTTTCAATCAGATATACAGCCTGCCAGGGTCGACTTCCGTGCGCAGCACTCTCAGCTCATCAGACGACGGCGGCTCGTTCTGGGCGACTTTCTCGGGGAGAATCAGCTCAAAGCCTGTGTTCTCAATGACTTGCTCAATAGTTACGCCTGGATGTGTCGCTAGAAGCATCATGCGCTTGGTCTTGTCATCGTAGCCTAAAAGAGCTAAATCGGTCACGACGCGATAGGGCCCCGTCCCCGCGGGCAGTCCGGCCCACTCCCGCGCCCCCGGACCGCTCAAATATCCTGGCGTCGTCACAAAGTCTACTTTCTCGATGAAGCGCTTCTTCTCGTGCTTCATAATAGCGATAGTGCGCCAGCAGAGCGACCCGACGTCGTTGGCCCCGCCGCTGCCAGGAAGACGCACCTTGGGTTTATCGTGGGGCCCGATCACGGTCGTATTTAAGTTCCCATAGGGGTCAATCTGCGCGCCGCCCAAGAAGCCGTATTCGATCAGCCCACGCTGGGCTGTCTCCATCACGTCGCAGATCCCCGTGGCGACCATCGCTCGATAGAACGTGCGGGCTTCGCCCACAGCTCTAGGCAGGTCTTCCAGAGAAGCGCCGATGCC
>JBEPZC010000079.1:0-5396 GCA_041641035.1 Candidatus Bipolaricaulota bacterium | reverse complement strand
GTCAGCTTGATAAACCACACTGAGAGGAACATCCCAAAGAGCACTCCCAACCCTGCCCCTAGCAGACAGATGATAACCGATTCAGTAAGAAAGAGCTTCAGTACCGCCCCACGCGTCGCTCCCGTCGCCTTCATCACCCCGATCTCGCGCGTCCGCTCCTTCACAGAGATCAGCATAATGTTCATCACGCCGATCATCCCCACCAGAAGCGCAACCAGCGCGATCGCCCCAAGAAATGCCGTAAATTGCAGGAAGCTCTTCTTGATCTCATTGATGATCTCTTCAAGCGTGTTGATCTCGACCCTCTTCTCTTCGCCAAGGAGTTTGCGCGCGTCAGAAGAATTGGGGTTGTTAAAATACTCTTCGACGGCTTTTTTCACCGAGCTCAGCTGTCCCAGGTCAGACACGCTCACAATGACGCCGGCATAGACGGGAAGCTCGATGCCGTCTATAGTTTCAGTGAAGCCCTGATAGTCGGAGCTGACGTAGCATGCGGTCCCACTGATAAATTGAGAATCCTTCACGATCCCCACAACCTGGAGCTCGTCTTCGCTCAATTGGCCGTCAGCCCCAAGAAAGCGCAATTTGAGCGTTTGCCCTATGATGCGCTGCGCGAGCGTGGGCTTTGTCGCCGGGCTTTTGCACTCTTCTTTGATGGACTCATCGTTTTCGGAGAGCTGGCGCTCTTCGGCCAATATGCGCCTGCAGATGATCTCAGCGATGCGCGCACCGATGGCGATCTCACCCTTGGCTTGGACGCTACGGCCGACATCGAGGGGGATCAGCTCCTTGCTCGTGGTGATGCGCGTCGATGCATCGAGCAGACGGCGATTATGAAAGTACAGGGCATCACCGCGCACCCGCCCGATGACATCGGCAGTCTTCACCCCCGGAATCTTTCTGAGCTGTTCGACGTCACGGCTGGAGAAGACCTGCGCCGTACCAAAGAGCCCCGCGCTCCCCTCGACGTTCACCGTGATCATATTCGCTCGCAACAGATCTTTGGTGAGCGTGTCTAAGAGCGCGTCTTGGAGCCCCGTGGTCATCGTGACGATAGCGATCACCGCAGCGATCCCGATGGTCACGCTCACAATCGCCAGGGCATTGCGCAGCTTGTGCGCACGAATATTGGTCCAGCTCAGCTTCAGGGCCTCGCCAAAGCTCATAGCTTCTCATCTCCGACGATCCTGCCATCTAAGAGTTTGAGGATGCGCCGCGCGTGCGAGGCGACCGTGGCGTCGTGCGTCACCACGACGATGGTCCGCCCGCCTTTATGCAGCTCGACAAAGAGATCTAAGATCGCTTTGCCCGTCTTGGTGTCGAGATTGCCTGTGGGCTCATCGGCTAGGATGATCTTGGGGTTATTGGCCAGAGCACGGGCAATAGCGACGCGCTGGCGCTCGCCCCCCGACAGTTCGCTAGGGAGATGGTGCATCCTTTGCCCCAATCCCACGCTCTCTAAAAGCTGCTCAGCGCGGCGCTGGCGTTCCCGCGGCGACAAATTCCCCACAAACGTCATAGGGAGCATCACGTTGGCCAGCGCCGTGATCCGAGGGATGAGATTGAACGTTTGGAAGACGAATCCAATCTGTGAGCCACGCAGCCGCGCCAACTGACGGTCGCTCAACCGAGATATGTCTATGCCGTCAATTGAGATCGTCCCCGATGTGGGCTTATCTAAACATCCAATGAGATTCATCAAAGTGCTCTTGCCCGAGCCCGACGGCCCCATGATGGCGACAAACTCCCCGTCATCAATAGAGAAGCTCACGTCGTCCAGCGCGGTGACGTGCACGCTTCCCATCGGATAGATTTTGCTGACGTTCTGCGCGGAGACGATAGCCCCCATAGCTATTTGAGCACCTCAAAGCCATCGGGGAAGAGATCGTAGCGATATCCAAGAAGGCGCGTGGTGGCTGACTCCCCTGTGAACCCCCAGAGAATCCCATCAGCAGAAGAGAATAATTCGAGCTGAAAATCCCCATCGGCACGCGTGATGCTCGCGTGCTGCGCATCGACCGTCTTGGCGCCACTCTTGATCTTCACTGGGGCAAGGCGCTCCACCGTCAGCTCAACCAGGGGCTTCTCGATGTTTGTCGGATCGAGCGCAAGAAATGTCCTCTTCTGCTCTTTCATCTTGAGCGTGATGATCTTCTGAATAACCATCAGCTGCCCAGCGGCGATCCCCGTAGTGACGAACTCGTCTTCTAAGATGACTTCACGAGCTTGATTTTGCTCTTTCCCGTCGGCGCTCTTAAACTGAAAAGCGATCTTGGCGATCTGCCCCTCGACCTTCACGGTCACTTTGAGTTGTCCCCGCGCCGTTTCTGATTGCAGGGAGTACTCGAGCAGTTTCCAGTCTTTGTCAACCGTGATTATTTCGTTAAAGAGCTTATCGGTCTCAAACTGCGAGATGAGCTCTTGGGACTTGGCGACGAAGTTCGAGGTGATCTTCTGACGGCCTTGATCGAGGCTTTCTATCTTAAAAAGCTCTTCACCGGCGACTTCGGTCTTGCTGGTCGTCTTGCTGATGGTCTGATAGAGAAATTTCCCGGTCTCCACGGTTTTTTGGGCGGCCCCACAAAGCGCGAATACCAACACTATCACAAGCGTTACAGTGCCTAGATTTTTCACGGTCTCCTCCTTAGGAGTCTGAATACGTTTTGTATTATACCCAAAGTAAAGGAGCTTTGGACAGACAGTTCGCCCTTGCGTAGTTATAGCGTAGGGATCGCGCAAAAGTTGAGAAAAGGGGGTAATTATGCTGAAGGGAAGCCGATTTTTGCCCTTTCCCCACCTCCAAGTGTCAGAAGTCCCAAAATCCTTGGTATTATGAAGCCCGAAGAGATGCACTCATCACCTCCTTGAGCAGAGGGCTTGGCCCGCGCATGGTGCATCCGAGAGCGAGCTCGCAAGGGCTCGCCGGCGATCCAGGGTTTTGCCCGCACCCCCGCGGGATTTTTCCCCAGATCGCTAAGGAAGCGGTTCGAATCCGTATGGGTCAAGCCCTCTCCTCCTTCCTATTGACAACATGAAAAACAGATGCTACAATCTTGCCCTAAGTGAAAAACAACAAAATAGGCCATCTGACGAGGGAGGAGACAATTCCGTCATGCAGGAGGCGTTGGAGTATCTAGAGGCTGGGCACGGCCCCACGATTACACTCCTTCACGGGCTCTTTGGCGGGCCCTCCAATTGGTCTGAGGTCATCCCCATCCTTGCCCGAGACTTCCACGTCTTAGCCCCTAAATTCCCCCTCGATGGCTCTGTACCCATCACGTCTCTACAGCCATTGACCGAGTTCGTGAGAGAATTCCTCGATCGTAAAGGGGTCAAAGAGACCGCGCTGTGCGGCAACTCCTTAGGGGGTCAGGTCGCGCTCGATTTCTGTCTCAAATACCCCGACCGCGTGACAAAATTAGTC
Organism: Candidatus Bipolaricaulota bacterium; assembly: GCA_041641035.1. GTDB lineage: Bacteria > Bipolaricaulota > Bipolaricaulia > RBG-16-55-9 > DRXL01 > JANXCC01. Next base: position 1,972 of record JBEPZC010000079.1, on the reverse strand, counting down.
TTAGCAGGCAGTGCAGGGCTCTATGAGCGCCATCTCTCCGATGGCTCCCTTCCCAAACCCAATAGGGAATTCATCCGAGAGCAAGCCGAGAAAGTCTTCTTCAATAAGCGCCACATCAACGACGAGCTGGTCGAACAGATCTATCAGCAGTTACAAGATCGTCGCTACGTGCGCTTTCTTATCCGCGTGGCGAAAGTGACTCGGGATTATCGAATGGACGACGAACTAGCAAAGGTGCAAGTGCCAACGTTGCTCATCTGGGGCGCCCAGGACGAAGTCACCCCTCCTAGCGTAGCCCACCAATTCCATCAACATCTCCCGATGGCCCAGTTGGTCTTCTTCGACCAATGCGGGCACGCGCCGCCCATCGAACACCCCGAAAGATTTAGCCAGACAGTGCGCGAGTTCCTCACACAGTCGCCCTCGATGTCCCTGAGTGGGTTGCCACCGGCGCGATAGCTCAGTAATCTGAGAGAATGCGCATTATAGGTGGCCGTCTGGGCGGGCGCTCCCTAGTTGAGCCGACCCCACAGATGAAGCGCTTCCTGCGCCCGATGCGCGAGGCCGTGCGCGCCGCGCTCTTTGATATTCTCAGCGATGCTGTTACGAACGCGCGCTTCCTCGACCTCTTCGCCGGTACGGGCAGCGTCGGCTTAGAAGCCCTCAGCCGCGGCGCTCAGTCATGCGCCTTTGTCGACATCTCTGAGCAAGCCTGCCAAATTATCCAAGAGAACTTAAAGAATCTCGCTCTCGAAAAGCACGCGAGCGTCTATCACCTAGACGTATTCAGAGCGATTGAGCTCTTTGATCGCCAAGGGGAAAAGTTCGATCTGGTCTTCATCGGGCCACCCTATGGGAAAGGGCTGGCCCATCAAACCCTCGCCCATCTTGCCAAGCATTCTATACTCTCACCGGGAGCTCTGGTCGTGACCGAGATCTTTAAGAAAGAGACAGTTCAGACAGAATATGGCTCTTTGAGGTCTTTCGATGAACGCATCTACGGAGACAATCGCCTCTGGTTTTACCGTTGGGAGGTCTTGGGGTAAAATACCCCGTGAAGGGGGAGATGACAGATGAAGCGAGAGCTCGTTATCGTCCTGGCGTCCGTGGTCTTTTTGATGGTCCTCGTCGTTGGTGTCCAGCTGTTGTGGCAGACAGCCCAGAGCCAACCGACGATACCCAATGAGCTTGTGATTCGGCCCTTCATCGAGATCAAGTTTGAGGCACCTGCCGATTGGAAGAGCGAGATGCGCGGGGGGTGCGTCGCCTATATTCCCAAAGGGGGGCGCGTCGCTAAAGTAACCGTGACGCGGCCCGATGGCAGCCGCCTCGACCATCAAGTGGCCTCGACGGGGTCGGTCACTGTGTGTGAGAACATCGTACACGTTGACACGGTGGGGCGGGGATTTTAGGAGATGATCCCCATGAATCGGCTCTTTGTCGTTCTCGTCGCTCTCTTGCTCGCGCTCGCCGGGGTATTGCTCTTCTATACGTATAAGACAGATGAAGGCGCCGTCAGCGTCGTGAAAATCTCGGAGGATACCCTTGTCTACGACTACAAAGTCATAAAGACCTTCCCTCATGACCCTGGCGCGTTCACCCAAGGGCTGGTCTATTACAAAGATAATATTCTCTACGAGGGAACAGGGATGTGGGGGGAGTCGTCACTGCGGAAAGTCGAGCTTGAGACAGGGAAGGTCTTACAGATCCATCGGTTGCCCAGCGAGATCTTTGGTGAGGGAATCGTCGTGTGGAAAGACAAAATCATTCAACTGACTTGGCAGCATCGTAAGGGATTCATCTACGACCGCGAGACGTTCACCTTACTGCAAGAGTTCTCCTATCCAACAGAAGGGTGGGGAATCACCCATGACGGAAGCCGTCTCATTATGAGCGATGGCTCGGCGACGCTCTTCATCTGGGACCCAGAGACCCTCCAAGAGATCGGGCGCATCGAGGTACACGACGAGAA
>JBEPZC010000078.1:0-5408 GCA_041641035.1 Candidatus Bipolaricaulota bacterium | reverse complement strand
GAGAGGGCACTCTGCAAGGGCGACGGTGCGCACGCCATGGCCGCGCAATATTTCCAATATAAGCTCGATGGCATGCTCATCGGAGCGAGCGCGCTGGGATCTCCCTGCGACGCGCTCGAGCTCGTCTATAAAACGCTCGATAAGGTCGCTCAATCGAAGATCTTCCCTGGATTGAGAATACCGTTGGGGTCAAGGAGTTTTTTGATCTGGCGCATCAGTTCATAGCTAGCCCCGTGCTCGGCGCGCATGAACTTGATCTTGCCCACGCCAACGCCATGCTCGCCTGTGGCTGTGCCCCCCAGCTCGATCGCGCGGAAGACGATCGCGTCATTGGCGGCTTGAGCACGGGATTTTTCATTCGGATCATCGGGGTTATAGAAGATCCCGACGTGAAAATTCCCGTCGCCGGCGTGGCCGAAGACCGGCCCGTTCACTTTGTGCTCCAAGAGCTTCTGTCGCGCATACTCGACCATGAGCGGGAATTGTGAGATGGGCACGGCAACGTCCACGACAATCGCGCGCTTGCCCGGATTCAGAGCCGCAGACGCGTATGCCAAGTGATGGCGTGCCTCCCAGAGCTTGTTGCGCTCCTCATACCCCAAAGCGCTCGAAAAGCTTTCGCACCCGTTCTGCTCGCAGATCTCTTGGGCAAAGTATAGATCGCCTCGCACAAGCTCTAAAGAGTGGCCGCGAAATTCGAGAAAGAGCGTAGGCTGCTCGGCGAGATTCAGATTTTTCAGATAATTGATCGCTCGCATACAGTCGGGGTCGAGCAGCTCCAACGCTGCCGGGTCTAAGCCCGCCTGCACGATCTGGACGACGGCCTGCGCAGCTTGTTCCATGGTGGGAAACACTGCTGTCGCTGCCGAGACCTCTCGAGGAATCCCCGTGAGACGCAGCGTGATCTCTGTAAAAACCCCCAGGGTGCCCTCAGAGCCGACGAACAGCCCCACTAAGTTATAGCCCGACGACGTGCGCATGGCGCGATTGCCAACTCTCACAATTGTCCCATCGGCAAGCACGACTTCAAGCGCAAGCACATAGTCTTTGGTCGCGCCGTATTTGATCGCTTGGATGCCGGCAGCGTTATTCGCGACCATACCGCCAATGGTCGCGGGAGCTCCCGGATCAGGGGGGAAGAACAACCCGTATTTAGAGAGTTTCTGGTTGAGCTCCACGTGGGTGACGCCGGGCTGGACGACGGCCTGGAAGTCTTCAGGATAGATGGCAAGAATCTGATTCATCCTAGAGAGATCGAGCACGATCCCCCCGCAGACGGGGACGGGATTGGCTTCCATGCTCGTGCCCGCGCCCCAGGGAGTGACCGGGATCTTGCGCGCGTTGGCGAATCTCAAGATCTTTGAGATCTCCTCGGCACTCTGGGGATAGATGACGACATCGGGCTTGTGTTCAGGGTGATGGGACTCATCGCGGGCGTGGATGAGCAATTCAGACTCTCCCGTAAGGACGCGCTCTGGGCCAAGCAAATCTTGAAGCTCTTGAAGACTTATATTCCCCATACGCGATCAATACTCAATCCTAACTGAACTCGTGTGAAGCGTCAAACGACCCCTTGCAGCACCGGTGCCCTTGCTCTATAATTTTGCAGAACGCCGGCGTAGCTCAGCGGTAGAGCAACGGTTTCGTAAACCGTGGGTCGGAGGTTCGATTCCTCTCGCCGGCTCCCATGCGCCGCCTTCTGCAGGGTATAGCATTCTTTTTTATCGCTCTTGCTCCCCAGACCCTCTCAGGGGAGAGCGCATCGTCGTTCTGTTGGCTGCTCGACTCCCCGTGGCGGGAGCTCCTCTCGAGCTCCGGAGAGACAGCGCTCGTAAGCATCTGTACCCCATCGCCAGCTTCGCTCTCTCACTCACCAGCTGCGATGACCCGAACCTCCTCACAGACGCGCTCATCGCTGTACGCCAATATCCAAGTCAATGACCCTTCGACAGATATCCCCGAACAGACTACCCAAAGCGAGACGACTATCGCGATCTACAACGACATCGTGCTCGTAGCATTTGTAGACACAGGGCAGTATCTTCCCGCTACGGTGGGCATCTCGAGTCTTTCGGGCTACGCGCGATCTGATGACGGCGGCCAGACGTTCACAGACTTGGGGCGCGTCCCTCCAAGCTCGCGCTCCATTGGGTACTCCGATCCGTCGCTGGGTGTGGACAGCCAAGGGAATTTTTACTTTGCCAACCTTCAGTACGTTCCAGAGGGGCGACGCACTCTCTCGGCACTTGGCGTGGCGAAGTCTAGAGACGGTGGCAGGACGTTCACTGAGCCGGTGCTTGTGGGCGGCACCGACCAAGCTCACTTCCAAGACAAAGAGCTGATCGCCGTGGACAACACCGGGGGACGCTTTGACGGCAACGTCTATATGGCGTGGACGGAATTCAGTCCTGACGGCCCGCGCATTCTCTTCGTGCGCTCGACTGATGGGGGCAAGACCTTCTCGACGCCTCTTGTGCTCTCTGACGATATCTCAGTGCAGGGGGCAACCCCTGCCGTCGGCCCCGATGGCGAAGTCTACGTCGTGTGGCTTGCCCTCGACTCAGGGAGATCTTTGAAGATCCGACGCTCTGACGACGGTGGCGTCACGTTTGGGCCGACTGTCACAGCCGCGTACATTAGTCGAACTTTTGATCCTCAGGCGAGCAGTACCTGTCGGCGCCAGGCCCTCAGGGGAGGCATCCGCACCTTAGAATTGCCTTCCGTTGCTGTAGATCGCAGCTCGACAAGCTTCTTCCGCGGCGCACTCTATATCGTATACCAATCCGACCCCGACGGCGATGGCCCAGATATGAGCGACGTCTTCCTCGTCAGCTCGTTCGACAGGGGAAAGACCTTCTCTCAGCCTGTGCGGGTCAACGACGATCAGACCCACACCGATCAATTCATGCCCGCGGTCGCCGTCGCCCCCGATGGCACCGTAGGCGTCTTCTTCTATGATCGTCGGCTCGATCGCAATAATCTCAAAATAGACGTCTTCTTTGGGCGGTCGCGCGATGGCGGCCAGACCTTTGAGCCCAATATTCGCGTGACCGATCTCTCGTTCGACGTGCCCCCGACCTTTGGGCAGCGCACAAGCTCGATGAACTTCGACGCTTTACGGGGTATCTGTTACATGGGCGATTACAATCAGATGGCCGCCCACGAGCACTTCTTCTATCTTGCATGGGGAGATAATCGAAATATCCTGAAGACGGAAAACTACCCCACCGGACGCCCCGACCCTGATGTCTTCTTCACCAAGATCCCTGTGCAGCCAGAGTTGAAACCACAGTAATCAAAGGAGGATCCCATGCGCACTCGTGTCGTTCGCACACTACTCATCATCGTGTCGTTGTCCCTCACAGCGAGCTTGTCAGCAGGGCAACAGCCGACGCTCACCCCACAAGCGAAGTTCGACCTCACCAGGGAGATCGTTGCTCTCGCTGTTTGTAATAACAGCACACAACTCGTGGTGGCGACGAAGGCCGAAGGCGCAACGACGCTGCGCATCTTCAATACGCTCACGCGTCAACCCGTCGGCACACCCGTCTCAGTCTCAAGCGCCGATCCCAAAGCGTTAGCGCTTAACCTTGACTGCAGCACCGCGTTCCTCGCTGATGCAACGAGCAACTCCGTGTTCATCATCTCCTTGCCCAGCGGAGCCGTGCGCGCGACGGTGAGAGTCGGCCAGCGGCCCATCGCGCTTGCCCGCGCTCCTCATAATAATGATCTTTACGTCGTCAATGCCGGCGACGGCACCCTCAGCATTATCGATACAGCGACTGCAGCCTTGAGAACCGATATCCCAACGGTGCCCGTCGGCGCCAGCCCCGAAGCCATCGCGCTCTACAACGCTGGTGCGTTCAACCGCGCGTTCGTCACCCACAGCGACCTCAATGCGATCACGGTCACGGATATCAACGACGACCCCAATAACGCCAATCGTTATAAAGTGATTCAGACGGCACGCACCGGCCCAAAACCCGGCCCGATCGCGACGGCCCCAGGGACGCTTCTCGGCGATCTCTACGCGTATTTCATCAATACGGGCAATGACACGCTCAGCCGGATTGCTACGACGACATTTCAGATAGACTCTGTCATCCCCGTGGGCGATGCCCCACGCGCGGTCTTCCTCGATCCCGTGCTGTCGTGTGTCTACACCGTGAACACAGGGGCGCGTTCTGGGGTCGGCTTCGTCAAAGCGTCATTCATCGCCAGCCCGGGAGCACAGCCAGGGCAAGACCCCTTTCACAGTGTACAACTGCTCAGCACTGCTGAGCGCTTAAGCAAAGTCGCGCTCTTAGCAACTCCAACGGTCGCCGTCAGCCCATCAGAATCGCGTGTCGAGCGCCAGCTCTGGGTTGTCAATGGAGCAAGTCCGAGCGAGTTGCTGCTGTACTCGCTCACCGGGTTCTGCACCCAGTAAGAGAGATGACCATCGATCGTTGGCTCGAGAGGTTCTTTGCTGGGGATCTTGGGGCCTTAGCAAAAGTCATCTCGTTCATAGAGAACCGCGCACCGGGGTATCAAGAGATCCTTGACGCGCTCTACCCCAAGACGGGGAAGGCTTACAGAATTGGGATCACTGGGCCGCCGGGCGCGGGCAAAAGTTCTTTAGTAGACAAGCTGACCCCGCTCTATCGCGCCGAGGCGAAAAGAGTCGCAATTCTTGCGTGCGATCCCACAAGCCCCTTCACTGGAGGTGCGTTGCTGGGCGACCGAATTCGCATGCAAGACTTACTCAGCGATGAGGGGGTCTACATTCGCAGCATGGCCACGCGTGGCAGCCTCGGAGGCCTCTCCAAGGCTGCCCAAGAGGTCGCCATCGCGCTCGATGCTTTCGGCTTTGATATGATCTTTTTAGAAACGATTGGGGTCGGCCAAGTCGAGGTCGACATCGTTCAAGCAGCTGACACGGTCGTCTTGGTGCTCGTGCCCCAATCGGGCGATGTCGTCCAAGCGATGAAGGCGGGGCTGATGGAGATCGCTGATGTCTTCTGCGTGAACAAGGCCGACCAAGGCGAGGCCGACCTCGCTGTGAAGAGCCTTCAGACGATGTTAAGCTTAGCGATGCGCGACTGGGTGCCACCGATTGTGCCCACGGTCGCTCTGACCAATCAGGGCATTGACAAGCTCAAAGAGGCCATTGAGAAGCATCAAGCGTTTCTTGGCACAGAAGGGTTGCAAGCGCGACGACGCGAGCGCTTGAAAGCGTTTCTCAAGCAGCTCATCGAAGATGAATTTCGCGCTTCCTTGTGGGATGGCGAAGGGCTGAAATATTTAGAAGGCCAAGCAGAAAGAGTCTGGGCCAAAGAGCTCACCCCTCATCAAGCGGCGCGAGAACTGCTCTCAAGAGCCGTGCAGCGATAATTACTGCACCCTGATCGGCGACTTCAGCTCCAATG
>JBEPZC010000077.1:0-5416 GCA_041641035.1 Candidatus Bipolaricaulota bacterium | reverse complement strand
CAGTAAAAGTCTTCACGCCGCGAGCGATTGCCACCCGCACCATTGACACGAACCTTCCCAACGATGAGACCATCGCGGGGGAGCGCGTCAAGGTGAAGATCACGGTCCAAGCGTTGGATCGAGTGAACGGCTTAGTTATCATGGAGCGCTTCCCTAAGATCCTCGGTTTCAACGCCATCGCCATAGAAAGCAGCACTCTACGAGAACCTATGGAAATCGGCGAAAGCAAAGAAACCATATGGGTCTTCTTAGAGGCTTTAGATGCTGGCACGGTCCGCACTATCGAGTATGAACTCACTCTGCCAGAAGACCCTGCTGATATCAAATCCCCTGTGATTAAGCTGAGCGGGAGTATCAGCAGTGCCTCGCCCAGCTTCGAGATGACCATCACAGGGGAGACCGAGATCAAAGTCATTAATAATAAGCTGCCTATGCCTGTGGTCTTCGCGCGCATGGATGTGCGCGATGCTGACAATCCCAAAGTAGATCTATGGCTCGATACAACCACCATTAGCTTCGAGCAGATCCAAGTCGCCGTTTCGAAGTTCTGGTTGTCTGATAAGGAGGTCTTGAACAAGCCTGGCGGCAAGGTAAGCTTTGGTAAAATCGACTTGAAAAGCCTGCAGACCCTGGTGGCCTACTGGCTGACCGGGGCGTCGGTCTTCGGGCCACTCCCATAAAATTCTGAGTGTAGGGAGGTCTGTGCGATGAGAACCTTCAGAGTGCTCTTACTGCTGACGACGCTGATTCTCGTCTCCCTCGCAGAAGCGCAGAGCAACACCCCTCCGCGCGCTGACTTTCGCTTCACCCCCCCAAACCCCGATACGAATACAGTAGTGCTGTTCGACGCTTCAAGCTCGAAAGACCCCGACGGCTCTATTGTCAAATACGAGTGGGACTTCAACGGAGACGGGAAATTCGATGAAGTCAAAACGGTCCCCACGACGAGTCAGCTCTTCGACCGCGCCAAGGAGTGGCGCATCAATCTCAAGGTCACAGATAATCGCGGCGCGACGGGCTCGATCAGCAAGATCGTCAAAGTCACCGAAGCCCCAGTGACCGTGCGGCGCTCGCTCGCCCTGCCCCCCAGCGGCTCTGTCGCTCCCGGCCAGACCGTGCGCGTCATCATAGTCTTGAGAATCAATCAGATCATCAATGGGCTTGGACTGGACGAAGATCCTCCCAAGGGCTGGACGATGAAGGAAGTTCAAAACGCCGGAGCGATCTTGAAGAAATCCGAGCTGCAATGGCTGTGGACGCAACGGTTCTCCCCTGGACAGACCGTCGCGGTCATCTATGATCTGGTCGTCCCGCCCAACGCTCCGGCTACTGCCTTCCCCCTGAAGGGGCTGCTGACGAGCTTCTCGCCGCGCCTGGTGGCTTCTGTCGTTGGGGACAGTGAGATTCGCGTATCTCGGTAGCCGCCTTGCCCTCCTCAGCAGTATGGTGTATTCTTGAAAGACCTCAATGATTTCCCTACAGAGGAGATGTCTGTCTGATGGCACGCCGCTTGAAGCCCGAGGAGCTCCGCCGCCGATGCGATCCCCAAGTTTTTGAAGTCGAAACGACTGCAGAGTGTAAACCCCTCGATGATGTCATCGGGCAGGAGCGCGCCCTGCGCGCCCTCGAAGTGGGATTGGGTATCAAAGACTTCCGTTACAATATCTACGTCGCCGGCAGCCCTGGCACAGGGAAGAATTCCATAGTCCAAGCGTTTCTCCAAAAGATCAGCCTCAAAGAACCACCCCCCAACGACCTGTGCTACGTGCACAATTTCACCGACCCCTACTGCCCTCGCTACATTCTCTTACCCCAAGGGCTAGGGCGCAAGCTCGCCACCGATATGGACAACCTGATAGAGAAACTCCGCGAGCGCATCCCTGCTGCCTATCACAGCGAAGAATACCGCAAGAAACGCCAAGACCTTGATGAGCAGTTCAACGAGTTGCGCAACAAAGTCGCTCACGCTGTCGAACGCGAGGCACAGCGCCGCGGGTTTCTCTTCCAGATGTCGGTCTTGGGATTCCAAGCGACACCGATGCTCAACGGCCAGCCCCTCACCGAGGAGGCCTTTGCCAAGCTTCCCGAACGGGAACGCCAAAAGATCGCACGCTATCGCGAAGAGCTGCAAGAGATCGTCCAAGAAGCGATGACCCAGCTCGAAGGGATCGAAGAGCAGCGCCTCAAAGCCATCGAAGAGCTCGATAGGGATATCGCCCTCTATACGGTCAGACCCTTGATCAAGCGGCTGCAAAACCGCTACAGCGATTACCCCCGCGTGCTCGAATTCCTCGAAGACGTCGAAACAGATGTCCTGCAGAACATCCAAGAATTTGCTGAGCCCACCAAGGAATCATCCGAGGGCGAAGGCCAGGGCGTGCCCTTGCCCACAGGCATGATCGATCTGTTCACACGATATAAAGTGAATGTCTTAGTAGACCACAGCAAGGCCAAGGGCGCGCCGGTCGTGGTGCAGGAGAACGCGACGTATACGAATCTCTTCGGCAAGATCGAGCGTCGTGTGCAGTTTGGGGTGATGACGGCGGATTTCACCATGATCAAACCCGGGTCGCTCCACGAAGCCAACGGCGGATACTTGGTCTTGAACGCCGACAACCTCCTCAAATATTGGATCAGCTGGGAAGCGCTCAAGATCGCCCTGCGCAGCGAGCGCATCCAGATCGAAGACCCCGCAACGATGATGGGGTTCACCACGACTGAAGGCTTAAAGCCCGAACCCGTGCCCCTCTCTGTCAAAGTGATCCTCATCGGCAGCCCAGAGATATATTATCTTCTCGAAACGATCGACGAAGACTTCCCCAAGCTGTTTGCAGTCAAGGCGGACTTCGATGACGAGCTCCCCTGGGAGGATCGCTATGTGAAGCAGCTAGGCCCGTTTGTAGCGGCGCGGGTCAAGGAGCGGCCAGGGCTCAAGCATTTTCATAAGGCAGCACTGGCCCGCTTAGCAGAATATGCCGCGGAGCTGACCGGCGACCAGAAGAAACTCTCCGCGCGCTTCAGCGACTTGATGACTATCGTCCGTGAAGCGTCCTACTGGGCCGAGCGCGACGGGGCACGCTTTGTCAAAGCCGAGCATGTCGAGAAGGCCATCGAAGAGAAAATCTATCGCAACAGCTTAATTGAAGAGAAGATCCATGAACTCATCACTCGCGGTGACATCTTAGTGGACACTCAAGGCCAGCGTGTTGGGTGTGTCAACGGTCTTTCTGTTATCCAGTTGACGGACTTTTCGTTTGGGCGCCCCACGCGCATCACGGCCAATGTCTTCACGGGCAGGGAGGGCGTGCTCGATGTGGAGCGCGAGGCTGAGCTATCTGGGAAGATCCACAGCAAAGGCGTCTTGATCTTGAAAGGCTGGCTTGGCGAAAAGTTCGCCGTTGAGTACCCGTTGAGTCTGTCAGCGAGCATCACCTTTGAGCAGAGCTACTCGAAGATAGACGGCGATTCGGCCTCAAGCACGGAGCTGTACGCGCTCATCTCAGCCCTGGCCGGTCTTCCCCTCCGGCAAGACTTAGCCGTCACCGGCTCAGTCAACCAGAAGGGCGAGATTCAACCCATTGGCAGCGTCAACGAGAAGATCGACGGGTTTTTTAAGATCTGCAAGGCCCAAGGGCTGACGGGTCAGCAGGGAGTTATCATCCCTGAACAGAATGTAGACAATCTGATGCTTCGTCATGAGATCATTGACGCGGTGCAAAAGAATCAGTTTCACATTTACGCGATCAAGACTGTTGAAGAAGGGCTAGAACTGCTCACGGGGGTGCCAGCTGGTGAGCGCGGTCCCGACGGCAAATTCCCTGAAGGGACGATCTACGCGCGCGTCGAAGCTCGATTGCGCGAGATCCAAAAGAACCTGCGCTCAGCTGAAGAAGAGGAGGAAGAGAAGAAGTAGCGTATGCGCGAAAGACTCAAGCAAGCTTTCGTAGTGGGTCTTGTGGTGCTGGGGCTTCTGGCACTCACAAGCAGTGCTCAAGAACCGCGCACCATCCCGTGCCTGATCGCCAGACTCCATGGGAACGATCACATTATCGACGATCAAGAGATCGTCATTGCGCTTGATTTATGGATTGCGCAGAGTCGGGTCGGGCCGGAGATCCCCCAGCCCATCAGCGACGATGTGATGATCAGAATTATTGACTTATGGGTGCGGGGGGCGGACTGCCGGAGTCTTTGAATCACGGAAGGCACGGAAAAAGACACGGAAAGCACTGAAGGAGGCTTTTCAGTGCTTTCCGTGGTTCCCTCTTTAGCAGGCGGGCGTACGCTTGCTCAGCTGGAGCTTGATCGCCTGCCCACGTATCCACTGCACCCAGACGAGATAGAGCGTATTCTGAGCATTGACTGCGAGCTTCTCTTGCCAATGGAGCGCCCCAAGATCAGAGAACCGAATCGTTGGGGCTCCGAGTGTCGAATTAGGGATCTCTTCAGAGGCGCTCCACGTCGTACCGCCGTCGGTTGAGCAGAGGAACCCAACCCCTGCGGACTTGCCCCCTGGCGAGGAGGAGTACGCAACATAGAGAGCTTGCTTACCGTCAGTAGCTATATACGGGAAGCCGCCGTCTTTGGCGATGGGTTGGCTGCCCCCAGAGCAGGTGATTTTATTGCCCTGGCGCGTGCAGCGATTGTAGTGAATGTCGGCGTTATTGGGGTTGGTAGTGTCGTCATCATTGACGGTATGGATGACACCGTCTTCGGTGACAGCAACGAACGGCCCGTCAGAGAACCCTGAATTCTGGCTGAGATTCGTCAGTTCTCCCCACGTCTGGCCGCAGTCTGTCGAAGCTGTCACGAAGACATCCGGTGGGCGGATCGCTTGGGCCGTTGCCGCGTACATCACGCCGTCTTTATCCGCATAAGCTGAGGGGAAGCGCGTGTAGCTTTCAGGGAAGACCTCTTGGCCTCCTTGATCTGAGAACGCTCGTGCCGGCTCCCAGCTCTGCCCGTCAAGAGACCGGCTGTAAAGAAGCTTGGTGTAGTCTTCGGCCCACAGCGCCCAGACCAACGGAAAACCGTTCGTAGCGCACTGGGAATGCGCGTTGAGCCCCAGGTCCCATTGCCCCACATAATCCCCCGTGCCGATGTCGTGAATGCCCGAGTTCGTATCGGGAGTATTAGAGATATTGGCCGGCTCAGCCGCGAAAGGGATGATCTCTTGGGGGGAGGGATCGGGAGCATAGGGATCATTCGCCTCAATCTGCTCTGCAGGCTCAAGAGCCCCTGCGCTAGGCACTGCGGCAGGGTCTTCCGGCAAGCTCTCTACTGCGGGCTTGGGAGCCCAGAAGCATTGAGCTACTATCTCCGGGATGCCCTCGCCGACTTCCCAATCTTGCCAGCCGACGCAGACGACGTCACCGTCCTTGTAGCTTGCGGCCTTGACGCGCGCCGCGATCACGAC
>JBEPZC010000076.1:0-5722 GCA_041641035.1 Candidatus Bipolaricaulota bacterium | reverse complement strand
GGGCATTATCATCACTTAGAGATGCTCGCGCATCTGGGGGCGATGATCTGCGACCAATTGATCCGTGCCGCGTGAGTGTAGTAAGATAGGAAACCAAAATGCATAGGGAGGGTATTGTATGAACATACGGCTCGCCAGCGGCAAGGAGATCCCCATCGAGATGCACAAGGTGCGCATCGTGCAGAAGATCACGCTGCCCCCAATCGAGCGGCGGCTCCAGGCCCTCGAAGAGAGCGGCTATAATACGTTTCTCTTGCGCACTCGTGACATCTTTCTCGATATGCTTACCGACAGCGGCGTCAACGCCATGAGCGATAATCAATTAGCAGGGATGATGGTCGCCGACGACGCCTACGCCGGCGGCGAAAGCTACTATCGCTTGGTTGACGCTGTGGGTGAAGTGCTGGGCTACAGGTACGTCCTGCCGACGCACCAAGGGCGCGCTGCCGAGCACTTGATAGATAAAGTCTTTCTCAAGCCCGGCCAAGTCGTCCCAACGAACTATCACTTCACCACGACCCGCGCCCATATCGAGATCCTCGGTGGCACCATGCTCGAGATCTACGCCGACGAGGCCCTCAACACCCAAAGCACCCACCCGTTTAAGGGCAATATCGATATCAATAAGCTCCAAGACGTCATCAAAAGATATGGGCGAGAGAAGATCGCCTATGTGCGCATGGAGGCCACGACCAATCTCTTAGGGGGGCAGCCGTTCTCTCTGGAGAACATGCGTCAGGTCCGCCAGATCTGTGACAAGCACGGGCTGCTGCTGGTGCTTGATGGAAGCCTCATCAGCGAGAACGCCTATCTTATCAAGCAGCGCGAGAAGGGCTATGCCCACAAGAGCGTCGCGGAGATCATCAAAGAGATATGCGCGCTCGCCGATATTTATTATATGAGCGCGCGCAAGAACACCAGTGTGCGCGGGGGCATGATCGCGACCAATAACGAGAAGTTCTATCTGCAGTTGCGGGATTGGCTGCCGGTCTACGAGGGCTTTCTCACCTATGGGGGCATGTCCGTCAAAGAAGTAGAAGCGATGGCCATCGGGCTGCGAGAGATGGTCGCTCCCGAGGTGGCCGGCTGCGCCGTCGAACAGGTGAAGTATTTCGCCACCAGGCTCCTTGAGAACGGTGTCCCCGTGGTCACGCCGCCGGGAGGCTTAGCCTGTCACTTAGACGCCATGCGCTTCTTGCCCCACGTGCCGCAGCAGCAGTACCCTGCAGGGGCACTGGCCGCAGCGGTCTATCTTGCTTCGGGGATCAGGACCATGGAGCGCGGCACGATCTCTACCGATCGGGATAAAGACGGCAAAGAGATTCTCGCTGACTTGGAACTGACTCGTATAGCCGTCCCTCGCCGCGTCTATACGATCTCGCACATCGAGTACGCGGTGGATCGGATCACGTGGCTCTATAAGCATCGAGATATGGTGAAGGGGCTGAAGTTTGTGCAGGAGCCGCCGGTGCTGCGGTTCTTCTTCGGCAAGCTCGCGGCGTTAGAGAACTGGGGCAAGGCCCTGTGCGATACGTTCAAGAGGGAAGTAGGAGAATATTGAAGAGCAAGGGTGAGGGAGGTACTTCGGATGCGCGAGATCAAATCAGTCTGTCCCTACTGCGGCGTCGGTTGCGGTGTGATCCTCAAAGCTGAGAACAATCAGCTCGTGGGGATACGGCCTGACCCGGATCATCCCGTCAATCAGGGGACGCTCTGCCCTAAAGGGGCTACAGCCCATGAGTTCGTGCACCATGGGGATCGGCTCACCAAGCCCTTGCTGCGCAGGGATGGAAAGCTCGTAGCAGTCAGCTGGGATGAGGCGTATGACTATATCGTTCGCGAGCTGAAGCGTATCACGCAGAGATACGGCCCCGATGCCATTGGCGTGATCAGTTCGTCACGCGGTACCGTCGAGGAGAATTATGTGGCGCAAAAGTTCGCGCGCGCCGTGCTGGGGACGAACAATATAGACCAATGCTTTCGCATCTGCCACTCGGCGACCGTAGCGGGGCTGGCTCTCTCGCTGGGCAGCGGCGCGATGACCAATTCGATCTCAGAATTTGCTGAGCCTGGCCCTCAAACTCTCTTGATCGTTGGGAGCAATACCCCCCATGCCCATCCCATCATCTGGACGGTCTGGATGAAGCGCGCCGTCAAGAACGGCACGAAGCTCATCGTCATAGACCCGCGCATGACCGAGCCGGCCAAGCTCGCGGCGGTGCACTTACCGATCAAGCCTGGCACCGAAGTCGCGCTCTTTAACGCTATGGCTCAGCACATCATCGCCCATGATCTTCACGACAAAGAGTTCATCGAAGAGCGGTGCGAGAACTTTGAGCAATTCTGGAGCGTCGTGCAAAAGTACACCCCTGAATCTGTAGAAAAGCTCTGTGGCGTACCTGCACAGCAGATCAAGCAAGCTGCCGAACTCTACGCGCGTGGGAAGCCCGCGAGCATCGCCTATGGGCTGGGGGTGACCGAGCATCGCACGGGGACAGATAACGTCCGGGCGCTCTGCAATCTCGCGCTCATCACGGGAAATTTCGGAAGGGAGTCGAGCGGGATCAACGCGCTGCGCGGGCAAAATAACGTTCAAGGGGCAACGGATATGTGTCGCCCTGAGACGCTGCCGGGCTATCAAAGCTGGAAGGACCCCTCTGTCATAGAGAAGTTTGAGCGCGCGTGGGGGGTGAAACTTCCTGTCCCAAGCTCAGATGCATTTCTCTTCTGCTCGCGCATGTGGGAGCGGGCGCTGGCTGGCGAGCTCAAGGCTTTCTATATCATTGGTTCCGATCCGGCGCTGACTGAGGGCAACATCGCGAAAGTCGAGAGGGCACTGCGCAGCGCCGAACTGGTGATCGTCCAAGATCTCTTTTTAAACAAGACGGCGCAGCTAGCCCATGTCGTGCTTCCTGCGGCGAGCTTCGCCGAGAAAGATGGGACGTTTGTGAACTCCGAGCGCAGGGTGCAGCGCATCCGCAAAGCGATCGACCCCATCGGCGAGAGCAAGCCCGATTGGCAGATTCTCTGTGAATTAGCTCAGCGTTCGGGCTCCTCCATGGCTTATAAGAGCCCTGAAGAGATCTTTGAGGAGATCCGACGCCTCGTGCCCATCTACGCGGGGATCAGCTATCGGCGTCTTGAAGAGCATTATGGGCTGCAGTGGCCCTGCCCTGATGAGACGCATCCGGGCACGAAGTTCCTGCACAAAGAGCGATTTACGCGCGGGCGGGCACAGCTCATCGGCATAGAGTACTTCCCTGCGGCGGAGCTGCCCGATTCGCAGTATCCCTTCCTCCTGACGACGGGGCGCACGTTCATGCAGTATAACTGCGGGACGATGACGCGCCGTACAAAAGCCGGCAGAGCTGAGCCGGAGAACTTCGTGCAGATCAGCGCTTCAGATGCCCAAAGGCTTGGGGTGAGAGCCGGGGATCGGGTACGAGTGCGCACACGCCGCGGCGAGCTCGTTGTCACGGTACAGATCGCTGGGATCGCCGAGGGCGTCATCTGGATGCCGTTCCACTACGCGGAAAGCCCAACCAATATGTTGACCAACGATGCCGTAGACCCCATCTGCGGCATTACCGAGCTGAAGGTGTGCGCTGCGCAGGTCGAGCGCGTTGCCGTTTGCTCGTGATCATCTTTTGAGCTGCTGTGCATCATAGTGTGGGAAGACCTAATTCCCTACAATGAAGCAAAGCGCAGAGAAGAGGGGCCCTATGGCTACAATCATTGACGGCAAGCGGGTCGCGCAGCAGATCCGTGACGAGCTCAAAAGAGAAGTCACGCAGCTTCAGCAGCAGTACGGCATCACGCCGGGGCTGGCGGCCGTCTTAGTTGGGGAGAACCCGGCCTCCAAAGTCTATGTGAATATGAAAGCCAAAGCGTGCGACGAAACGGGTATCTATTCTCAGAAGATCCACTTGCCCGCAGATACCCCACAAGAGAAGCTGATCGAGCTCATTCATACCCTCAACGAAGACCCGCGCATCCACGGGATTCTGGTGCAGTTGCCCCTCCCCGATCACCTCGATCAGCACACAGTCCTTCAAGAGGTGAGTCCGCACAAAGACGTAGACGGCTTTCACCCTATAAATTTGGGCAAGCTGCTCTCGGCCAAGTTCTGGGATGAGCTGCCCACGTTTGTCCCCTGCACCCCTGCTGGGTGCATCAAGCTCATCGAATCGACAGGGATCGAGATTGAGGGCAAGAACGCGGTGGTTGTTGGGCGCAGCGTCATCGTCGGAAAACCCGTAGCGATGCTCTTATTGGCCAAGCAAGCGACGGTGACCATTGCTCATTCGCGCACCAAAAATCTCACAGAGATCTGTCGCCAGGCCGATATCTTAGTCGTCGCAGCGGGCCGACCCAAGCTGATTACTGCTGAGATGATCAAGCCGGGAGCTGTCGTCATTGACGTTGGGGTCAATCGTGTGGGTGAGAAACAGTTGGTGGGTGACGTCGACTTTGAAGCCGCAAAAGAAGTTGCGGGCTTTATCACGCCGGTGCCTGGGGGCGTCGGCCCCATGACCATCGCGATGCTCCTCAAAAATACTGTCGAGTCCGCTAAGCGAGCAGCAGGGTTTTGAGTATGAGAGCGCAGTCCTTCGACTTTCTCAAAGAGATCGAAGCCCACAGTGGGGAGCTACTGCGACGCTGCTTCCAGTGTGATCGCTGCGCCACCGGCTGCCCCATGGCCGCGTATATGCACCACACCCCCAATGAGCTCTTTCGGCTGATCCAGCTTGGCGACCGAGAGACCGTGCTTGCAAGCAATGCGTTCTGGTTCTGTGTGTCGTGTTATACGTGCTCGGTGCGCTGCCCAAATGATATCGACATCGCACATGTGATGGACACCCTGCGCGAGCTCTCTCTGCACGAAGGCTTTGCGCCAGCGTTGCCACAAGCCCACGCCTTCCACGAGCTCTTTCTGGACTGTGTGCGCAGAAGCGGGCGGGTGAGCGAGCTGGAGCTCATGGCTCGGTACAATCTCACACTGAGAAGGCCGTTTGCACGAGCGGCGCTGGGCTGGGAGCTCTGGCGCAAGGGGCGTCTAGAGCTGTGGCCCAGAAGAACAAAAGAGTTGCGCCAGCTCTTTGCAAGGGCAAAGGAGCAGCGATGATGCGCTTCTATCCTGGGTGTACGCTCAGCTCATCGGCGAAGCCCTATAGGCGCTCGCTGGATTGGGTCTGGAAGCGCTTAGGGCTCGAGATGGAGGAGCTGCCGGGCTGGACGTGCTGTGGTGCGACCTCAGCCCATGCGCTCGACAGAGATTTAGCCTATGCGCTCCCCGCACGGAATCTCGCGATCGCTCACGAGCTGGGGGACGAGCTCATCGTCGCATGCTCGGCGTGCTATAGCCGCCTGAAGATCACACAAAAAGCTTTGGAGAACCCCCAGACCCGCGAGCGCGTCACAAGGGTGCTGGGACGCCCTCTTGATGGGTCTATACAAATAAAAAATATTCTCGAAGTGTTGAGCGCTCAGGCGCCTCGCATTCACAAAGAGAAGACAAGAGCGCTGGAGGGCCTGAAGGTCGCGTGTTACTATGGGTGCTTGGCGACGCGCATCCCGCGGGTGGAGGGCTTTGACGACCGCGAGAACCCGACGATGATGGAACGGCTCGTCTCGGCTGCCGGGGCGACCGTTCTTGATTGGCCTGCCAAGACGTCATGCTGTGGCGCGAGCTTTTCGGTTATTCACGAGACGATTGCGCTCA
>JBEPZC010000075.1:0-5748 GCA_041641035.1 Candidatus Bipolaricaulota bacterium | reverse complement strand
CCCTGTGGACGTGCCCGTTGTTGAAGGGGCTGAGCTGCGCTGGGAGATCGTCCTCACCAACAAAGATCTGTTAGAGTACCTCAAGCGCTGGTTCACCGATCTCCTGAGAGATCCAAGAACCCCTTATCTATTCCAAACATCTTCACCCCTTACGCCCAGTGAGTCGTTGTGGATAAGCTGGTTAGCATGGCTAGGGAGCGGTATGGGTGATATGATCTTCCGGCTGTTGGAGGACCTCTCTGAGCTGAGGGTCATCGTCTATGGAGTAAAAGGGGAAAAAGCCCTGGATATACTCAAGTTCTACGAGGAGCAGTTCGGTGACTGGCAGCGCACTCTTTGGATAAAGCCCGAAGAATCTGGGAGCGTTCGTGTCTTTACACGCGGCAGTGCAGAGGGGCTACAGGAGCTTGTGGCACTAGGGACTATGGGCCGAGGTGACACAGTGGTCTTTGTGCTGCGAGCGCGGCGCTAGCGTCTCGCGTACCTCCCCATGAGCTCTGCTTGCGCTACGATGTGCCCCTCCATCGCCTTCAGAAGTTCTTCTTTTGTCGCCCCGGCTGCGAGAGGGAGCACGGTATCGAGCGCATAGAGCTTGAAGAAATATCTATGGGTCCCGCTGGGCGGACACGGCCCTCCGTATCCCAAACGCCTCCAGCTGTTGCGCCCGTGACGGCTCCCATCGGGCAAATCGCCATCAGCTGGGACGCCCTCAGGCAACGAGCGCGCCGTCGCTGGGATATTATAGATCACCCAATGGACCCATGTGCCCATCGGCGCGTCGGGGTCGTCCATAATCAGGGCAAAGCTCTGGGTCTTTTCAGGAGGCTCACTCCATGACAGCGGCGGCGAGATGTCCTCACCGTCGCACGTGTATCTCTTTGGGATCATCGCTCCGTGAGAGAATGCCGCGCTTGTCAGGGTTATCATCGGCCCTCCTTTCGGTGCAGAAGCCTGCTCGCTCGACTTGGAGCACGCTGTAACGATTGCGCTCACGAGCGCAAGAACAATGACGCATCTCACGGCTCTAGGGTCTTGCTATATAAAAAGATCTCCGCCGCTGCGGCAGCGACCCTTATTGCGTTCTGCTCAGCAAGCTGAAGGTTTTCCTCACTGATCTCTTCTTGCGTGGGCGTGTCGACGATCCCGCAGACGCACCCCGCACGCAGCCCCAGTGCACTACACATCGTAAACAGCGTCGCCGCTTCCATCTCGTAGTTGAGCACGCCTAAGCGGTGCCACTCGCTCTTGGTCCCACGCAGGTCTCTGATAATATATGGGCTGAACGAATCCGAACGCTCCTGGCCGGGATAGAACGTCGCCGACGAGCACGTGATCCCAACGTGATAGGGGATTTTGAGTTTCTGTGCAGCTTGAATGAGTGCCCACACGAGATTATAGTCAGCAACAGCAGGATATTCTATTGGCGCATAGTGCGCAGAAGCCCCGTCTAAGCGCACTGCCCCTGTCGTGATGACCACCTCGCCGATAGTGAGAGCGGGTTGAATCGCGCCTGTCGTCCCGACGCGCAGAAAGACCCGCACCCCTAGCCTAGCCAACTCCTCGACAGCGATCGCCGTTGAAGGCCCCCCGATCCCCGTCGATGTAATCACTAGAGGAGTCTCCCTGATGAACCCCAGCCAGGTGCAAAACTCTCGATGGGTGGTTACCAAGCACCCGTTCTCGATGGGCCGTGTCCTGGCGATCTTCTCCACGCGTGCGGGATCGCCTGGGAGGAGGGCGATCTGCGCTCCTGCAATCTCTCTCTCGCTCAAGCCGAGATGATAGAGCATAGCTCCTCCTCCCGTAACGATCTTCATTTATGAGTCATCGGCCCTTGGAGACGAGCTGCTTGAATTTTCTGCCGGCCTTGAACTTGGGCACGCGCTTGGCCGGAACGTCCACGGGCTGGCGCGTGCGGGGGTTGAAGCGCCGCGCGGCCTTGCGCATCACGGCTTGGAAGGTGCCAAACCGCGCCAACGTCACCGACTCCCCGCGAGCAACCGCTTCCATAATAGCCTTGAGGGTCTCCTCGATAGCGCGCTTGGCCGCAGCCTTCGACGACAGCTTCGCCCGCTCTGTGACCACTTCTACTAGATCGCTCTTGTTCACCTTCTCACCCCCTTCCCTTTTTGCTCTTGTGGCCTCTTATTATAAACAATCCCTGGGTCCCTTGACCAATTGCCCTCTTCCAGCGTGCCGTGTATACTGACAAGCATGGCGCAGACGCAGTTTGTCACCGATCTGGAGGGCCCGCTGACGCTCAACGATAACGCTTTTGAGATCGCAGCGCATTTCCTCCCCGACGGCGCACGCTTCTTCGCCCTCATCAGCAGATATGACGACGTCTTAGCAGATATCGTCAAGCGTCCAGGCTACCGCGCCGGGGACACGCTCAAGCTCATCGTGCCCTTCTTGAAAGCGTTTGGGCTGTGTGATCGCGACTTGCAAGAGTTCTCCCGCAAGACGATCAAGCTTGTCCCAGGTGCTCACGACGCTGTACAGCGCATCTGCTCTCACATGCCGATGTTCATCGTCAGCACAAGCTATGAACCCTACGTGCGCGCCGTCTGCGAGACCTTGGCCTTCCCCTTCGAAAACGCCTATTGCACCAAGATCTCTCTCGATGCCCATACGCTCCCCAACCATGAACGTCAGGAGCTGCAAGAGCTTTACAGGCAGATCATATCGCGTCCGCCTCTAGAGATCTCACACGAGGCCAAGGAGCTGCACGATCTTTCAGCGCGCGATCGCCAGACCATGGCGCTCCTCGATGAGGTCTTTTGGGAGCGCATAAGCGCGCTGGAAGCCGGACGTATTCTCTCCGAGATTCAGCCCATCGGTGGCCCAGAGAAAGCCCGTGCCCTCCAAGAGATCGCTTGGCGCACACAGATATCTTTGGCGCAGACGATCTACGTCGGCGACAGCATCACCGATGTCGAGGCGTTGGAATTGACTCGACGTGAAGGGGGCTTGGCGGTGGCGTTCAATGGGAACGGCTATGCGCTGCGGGCTGCTGAGGTGGGGTGCATCAGCTCAGATGCCTTGATCTTAGCGGAGATTGCTGAGGCGTTTGCTCAAGGCGGACGCGAGCACGTGCTCTCGTATCGCTCCCCACGGGCTGAACTCACGGCGCAGATAGACGAGGCCTTTATCGCAAAAAGCGAGCAGATGCGTCGCCGCCTGCGCGGCCAAGAGATTGGAAGCCTAGGATGAAGCGCTTTCAGTTTGGAGTTCTCACATCGCTGCACGATGACGATGCCGTCGCGCTCTTGCGCGCCCTCGACGAAGCTCTCCAGTCCGGGCAGATTCACGCCGAGGTGCCCTGCGTGCTGTGCAACGTCCCAGAGCGCCCTTCAGATGCAAGCTTAGCGTTGCGCATCGAAGCCGTGAAAGCCCTCAAATTGTTGAACAGATTGGTCTTCTTCCCGTCACGGGAGTTTCAACCGGAGTTGCGCGAGCGGGCCCGCACAGATGGGATCGCACGAAGTGCCTGGCGTACCGAGCACGATCGCGCCTTGCTGAAGCTTTTGCCTCCCGATGTGAAGCTCTACCTGTCAGTAGGATACATGCAGATTCTCAGCTCAGAGCTGCTCAACGCCCTCGATGTGCTCAATCTCCATCCGGCGATCCCCCACATCGGCCCCATCGGCATGTGGCCCAAGGTCATGGAAGAGCAGGCTGAGCGCCCCTTGCCCTATCTGCTAGCAGTGCCCCAGGAGCGCTTAGCCCAAGAGATCCCGAATATTATGAACATAAGCTATCTCAAAGCTGGGGGGATGCTGCACCTAGCTACGGAGCAGACCGATCGTGGGCCGGTCATCTCGTGGTACGAGTTTCCGCTCAGCTCGGAGAGCCTGACGCCGCTTTGGGTCGAAGTGACATCAGCAGTGCGGATGCACGGGCTGGAGCGCGTGAAGGGCGAACCGATCTGGAAAGCATTAGTCTCTCAGATTCGTCGCGAGCAATTTGCCGGCGAGACGCCGCTGCTCCTCCTGACCCTCGAGCGGCTTTCACAGGGGCTGTGGGAGATCACAGAGAAGACTCTCTATATTCAAGGGAAGCCCTATCCTCAGGGGTACTGTCTCAATCGCGAGATCGCAGCGTTGACTCGCCCTCCAAAAGTACCGAGGGCGTGACGAGCCAGCTGCGTCCCCAACTCCGCGCAGGCACGGAGCTTTTGCCCCTCAAAGAGCCCGTACAGAAAGCCTGCAGCGAATGCATCTCCTGCGCCAGTCGTGTCCACGATTCTTCGCACACGCGGCGCTTCAACTCTATAAGTGTGCCTGCCGTCAGTGACGTAGCTGCCCTCTTGCCCAAGCGTCACCGCGACGATCTGCGGACCGGCCTTGAGCAACGTGTGCGCCCCGACCTGGAGATCGCTCGTGTGCGTGAGCATCTCCAGCTCACGCTTGTTCAGAAAGAGCACGTGCGTCCTCTTGAGAACGGGCAAAAGCGTTCGCAGCCCCCGACGCGCTAACAGCGCCCCCGGCGCAAAACTCACCACCGTCTTTGACGGCAGCGCCCGCACAAGCTCACACTGGATCGCCCACTGCTCCCTTCCCACAAACGACGCCAAATGCACTCCCCACGTGCGCGCGATATAACTGAGATCTATATCAGCCTTGCGCAATACACTGTTAGCTCCCGGCTCAATGTAGAGCGTGCGCCTGCCCTGAGCGTCTATAAATCCCAGGACGCGCCCGGTCTTCACTCGAGGCTTGATGACGATCCCCGAGGTGTCCACGCCGACGCTCCTAAAACTCTCAAGAAGAGTCCTTCCGGCATCGTCATCGCCCACGGCACCGAGAAAGCCCGCGCGCAGCCCAAGCTGTGCTAGAGCGTAGATCGTATTCGCTGCCGAGCCTCCCGGATAGGCCCCAGCAAAGACGACCTCGCCCTCGTCGTCATCGAGGAGCCGTTCAACACGATAGAGCTCGTCGAGATTGAGAGCGCCACATCCTACTACGTCAAATGCGCGCATTTTTTTATTATACACACTTTGACAAGATGTGCCGATCTCCGGTAAGCTAGATCGTGATCCCTATGAGAGCACTTCTCTCCGTCAGCGATAAGACGAATGTAGAGGAGCTTGCCCGTGGTCTTGTCGAGCTGGGCTGGGAGATCATCTCCACCGGCGGCACGGCCAAGTTCCTGCAAGAGCGCAAGATCCCTGTCACCCCCATCGAGGCTGTGACGGGATTTCCCGAGATCTTAAGCGGACGCGTCAAGACGCTCCATCCCAACATCTTCGGCGGGATTCTCGCCCTCCGCGATGACCCCACCCACCAGCGCGAGCTTGCCGCCCACGCTATCCACAAGATAGACTTAGTCTGCGTCAATTTCTACCCGTTCATAGAGGCCGCCAAGAAGCCCACCCTCACAGAAGCGCAGCTCCTCGAAGAGATCGACATCGGTGGGCCCTCTCTGGTCCGTGCCGCGGCGAAGAATTTCCAGCACGTGATCGTTCTGACCGATCCGTCAGATTATCTCAGCACCGTGGAAGAGCTGCGTCGGGGCGGCGTCTCCGAGATGACCAGGAGACGTTTGGCGCTTAAGGCGTTGGCCAAAGTCACCGAACTCGATATCGCGATCTATCAGACGCTGCAAGAGCGCTGGAATCTTCCAAGCGAGAAGCTCTTCTTGGCGTACACCAAAGCGCATGAGCTGCGCTATGGGGAGAACCCCCATCAGAGGGCTGCGCTCTATCAGAACGCGCTGGTGCCGGGGCTTTCAGCACAGATCGAAGTG
>JBEPZC010000074.1:0-5757 GCA_041641035.1 Candidatus Bipolaricaulota bacterium | reverse complement strand
CGCGATCTCTTCGAGAGAGAAAATCTAAAAATCATTGCGCCTACCCAGAAAGCTTCTTTCCTTGAGGGCAGCAAAGTCCAGGCCAAAGCGTTCATGCACACACATAACATTCCCACAGCACGACATTCAAGCTTTGCTGACTTCGACCAAGCCCTGGCGTTCGCCCGCACCATGCAGCCCCCGATTGTTATCAAGGCCGATGGACTCGCCGCTGGCAAGGGCGTCGCTATCGCGCAGTCACACGCCGAAGCTGATCAGATCCTCACAGATTTCATGATCACCAAAAAGTTCGGTGAAGCCTCCAGCCGCGTCGTCGTCGAAGAGTTTTTAGTCGGGCGGGAGTTCTCGCTCTTTGTCGCTTCTGATGGGGCCTCATGGAAGCTCTTGGGCACAGCTCAAGACTACAAGAGATTGCTCGACGGCGACCGTGGCCCCAACACCGGCGGCATGGGCTCGATCTCCCCTGTGCCTTGGCTCACCGAAAGAATGCTCGACGAGACAGTGAAAAAGATCGTCGCGCCAACGCTTGCAGCCTTGCGTACAGAGAACTGCAGCTACGAAGGGATTCTCTACTTCGGGCTGATCTGGACAGATGATGGTCCCTTCGTCTTAGAATACAACGTGCGCTTTGGCGACCCCGAAACCCAAGTACTCATCCCTCGATTCGACTTCGATCTATTGGAACTTTATCTCGCTATCGCTGAGCGCAGGCTCGAAGGATTTGAGACGAAGCTCAAGCCTATCAGTGCCGTTTGCGTCGTCTTGGCAGCGGGAGGGTATCCGGAGCACTACGAGAAGGGTTTTTCTATCGAAGGGCTGGATAGGCTCACTGATCCCCATGTGATCGTCTTTCACGCAGGCACGGCATTGAAAGAGGGCAAGGTCGTGACGTCCGGGGGTCGGGTGCTCAACGTCGTTGGGCTGGGAGCTTCGGTGAGCGAAGCCCGCATGCGCGCGTACGCAGCTTTGAAACAGATCACCTTCCCGACGATGCACTTTCGCACAGACATTGCAGCGCACACGTAACCTTCGCTATAATGAAAGCCCTATGGCCGAGATCGAGCTGAAAAGGATTTCAGAGTATATCTGGGAGATCCCCAAGACGGGCGGGATGCGCGTCCCGGCACGGGTCTTCGCCAGCGAAAAGCTTTTAGAAAAGATCAAAGAAGACGAGACGCTCATCCAAGCCCGCAACATGACCCATCTCCCTGGGGTGCACAGCCCCGTCTGTGTGCTGCCCGACGCCCATCAGGGCTATGGCTTTCCCGTGGGCGGCGTGGCCGCGCTCGATGCCGAGAAGGGCGTCATCTCGCCTGGGGCAATCGGATATGACATCAACTGCGGCGTGCGCGTCTGCAAGACAAACTTAAAATACGACGATCTCAAGGGGAAAGAGCAGCTTCTCGTCGACACGCTCTTCAGCCATATCCCCACCGGCATCGGCGAAGGGTCTATCGTGGGCAAGCTCTCTAAAGACGAGTTAGATAAAGTTGCTGTGCAAGGCGTCCAGTGGGCACTGCGCCACGGCTATGCCGTCGAAGATGACCTTGAGCACTGTGAAGACAACGGCGTCCGCCCCGGCGCCGACCCAGAAGCCGTCTCCAACGAGGCCAAAGAGCGCGCGCAAAGACAATTGGGCTCGCTGGGCTCGGGGAATCACTTCCTAGAAGTTCAGCGCGTCGTGGAGATCTTCGACGAGAGGGTCGCTCGAGAGTTTGGGCTCTTCAAGGATCAGATCGTCGTCATGATTCACTGTGGCAGCCGCGGCTATGGGCATCAGATCTGCACCGATTATCTCAGATTGATCGAGAGAGAATATCGCGATCTGTTGAACTCGCTGCCCGACAGACAACTTGCGTGTGCCCCGGTGCACAGCAAGCTCGCTCAGGACTACTATGCCGCCATGAACTGCGCCATTAACTTCGCATGGTGCAATAGGCAAATAATTATGCACAAAGCCCGAGAGTGCTTTGAACAAGTCTTCCGCGCCAGCTGGCGCGAGCTGGGGATGCACCTGCTCTACGATGTTGCGCATAACATTGGGAAGAGAGAGATCCACCGAATTGACGGCAAAGAGATTGACGTCTATGTGCATCGCAAGGGGGCGACGCGGGCCTTTCCGCCGGGGCGGCCCGAAGTCCCTCAAGCCTTCAGAGACGTTGGCCAGCCCATCATCATTCCGGGCTCGATGGGCACGGGCGGCTATATCTTAGTGGGCACAGAGATCGCGATGCGCGAGACGTTCGGCAGCACCGCTCATGGGGCCGGGCGCGTGATGAGCCGCGCGAAAGCTACGAAACAATATCGGGCGGACAATCTCATCAGTGAGCTGAGAGAGCGTGGCATTTACGTGCGAGGGCAAAGCCGAGCAACTATTGCCGAAGAAGCGCCTGGGGCGTATAAAGACCTGGACGAGGTCGTGAAAGTCTCGCACGAAGTGGGGATTGGCAGAAAAGTCGCCAAGCTCGTGCCGGTGTGTAATATCAAGGGCTAAACTCTCGACCTTTCAAGCGCGGGTCAAGGGCGTCACGCAAGCCATCACCAACAAAGTTAAAACAGAGCACGGTCAAGAAGATGAATAGCCCTGGGAAGAACGCGATGAAAATCCCATTAGGATAGTAAAAGAACTCCTGGGCACGCGAAAGCATATTCCCCCATGAGACCGCTGGGGGTTGAATCCCCAACCCTAAAAATGAGAGTCCGGATTCTATCAAGATAGCTTCACCGACCATGAGGGTTGCCTGCACAATGATTAAGTGCAAGGTGTTGGGAATGAGATGGTTCAAGATAATCCGCGCGTGAGAAGCACCGACGGCCCGCGCTGCATCTATGAATTCACGCTCACGCAGACTCAAGACCTCACCGCGGACAAGCCGCGTCGTCCCCATCCAAGATAGAGCTACGATTACGAGGATAATGATCACAATGCTCCGAGCCGGGCCTAACAAGTCGCTCAAGTACGCAGAAAAAGCGAGCTCGCGATTAGCCAGCAACCCCGTGAGCACCAGCAACAAGGGGAAAGTGGGGATCGAGAGCATAATATCTGTAAAGCGCGATATAACCATATCAAGGCGACCACCAAAATAGGCTGCCAGAGCACCAAGCAGGCTTCCCAGCAGTGTCGAAGCCAGTGCTGCGATAAATCCTACTAACAGCGAAACACGCCCCCCGTGTAAGACGCGCGAGAGAATATCACGCCCTAAGTCGTCAGTTCCAAAGGGATGCATCCCGCACTGCCACAACAAAACAGCTGGCCGGATACATGGACCAGCCAAAAGAGGGTCTTCGGGCACTTTCAGGCTAGGTGGCCCAAAGAGCTTCTGCAGATTGTAATCGGTAATGTCATAGGGCGTCAGCCAAGGAGCAAGCACCGCCCCCACGATCAAAAGCAGAATGATCGAGCTGCCTACGATAGCCAATTTGTGCCGCCGGAAGCGTCGCCATACCAAAGTCCACGTAGAAGGACTCTGCTCCACGGTGGGGTGTGCTGTAGCCTCTTTTGTCAAAATCGGTTCACTCATAGCGAATCCGCGGGTCTACTAACGCATAGACAATATCGGCCAGGAGATTAAAGATCACTATTAAGAGAGAGATGAACATGAGTGAGACCATTGCTACGTTATAGTCGTTATTTAAGATGGACTCGAAGATCGCGCGGCCCATACCCGGCCAGTTGAAAACAGTTTCTGTCAACACGGCTCCGGACATCGCCGCGGGGATAGAGAGCGCGATCAGCGTGATAATAGGCGCGATGGCGTTTCGCAAGGCATGTCGGAAGATGACCACTCTCTCTTGAAGTCCTTTGGCCCGGGCGGTGCGAATATAGTCAAGATGGATGACTTCCAGCATGGAGCTACGCATAAATCTCGTCCAAGAGGCCATTTGCAGAGCTGAGAGCGCTGTCACGGGCAGAATGAGATAGCGAGCGCGGTCCAAGATGACCGGCCACAGCTGTGAGAGATATGTGCTGATGGCCTGCCAGCCGCCGCCGGTCTGAGCAACAATGACTGCCCAATCGGGAGGCGAAATGCCTGGTGTGGATAGGCCACCCGCGGGCAATAGCTGTCGAAAATGCACGGCAAAGACGTAAATTAAGATCAGCCCTAGCCAAAAGATGGGGATGGAAACGCCGATGAAGTTAAAGAACGTCACGGTGTAGTCCAGCAGTGTGTGCTGCCGCAGCGCGGAGAGAATACCGGCAGGAATAGCGACCAGCAACGCAATGAGCAGAGCTGTGCCAGACAGAAGCAAAGTATTTGGCAGGCGGAAGCGAAAGACGTATTCAGCTGCAGGCATCCCAAAGCGCCGTGAAGGCCCGAAGTCTCCCTGAATTGCGCGGCCTAACCAGAACCAATAACGCACATACCAAGGTTGATCGAGGCCGTAGAGCTTCGTAAGTCGCTGGATGTCTTCTGAAGTGATCCCTGGATTGCCAAAACGCAGCTCTTGGATAGGATCGCCGGGCTTGAGAGCCAGTAGCGCATAAACGATCACGGAGATGACAAAGACCGTTGGGATGAGCTGCAAGAGGCGGCGCATTAAATAACTCAGCATACTGCAAGAAATTATACAAAACCGGGGGTGGGGTTTTCATTCCCCCTACCCCCGGTTTGATGACAAAGCCGGTTATTTAGCGCACCTTCTTGGCACCGTTCTGTTCCCACCCCCACTCCCAGGCATTCCACATCGGGGTCCGTGTCAATGGCGTCCCCTTGGTGTAGTTCACCAAGCCCTTCTTGGCCGTGAGAATCTCCACGCGCTCGTACAGAGGGATGAACGGCAACTCATCGTTGAAGATCACCTGCATCCGCTTGATAGTCTCTGCACGCGCGCTGGCATCGATCTGGCCAAGCGCCTGGAAGTGCAGCTTGTCGTATTCGCGGTTGACCCATCCGGTGACGTTGCTGCCCGCAAAGCCGTTGGCCGCTCGTGGGATGTTGTCAAAGGGCGCTGGGGTGTCTGGGTCGTCTGCCCACAGCTCTCCGGACAACTCGTCGGCTGGGACTTCACCGATGCCGCCCGCGCTGGCGAACTCGATGATCCCTTGCCAGTTGCAGTTGGACCCGCTGACGAACTCGGTGCTGAAGAGCACGCTGGCGGGTTGGTTGCTGGGCACCAGCTCTATGCCCACGTCGCGTAGCTGCCGTTGCAAGATTTCTTGTGTGCGCACGCGGAAGGTCGCTGGCGTGGTCACGTGGGGCAGGCGGAAGAAGACATCGCGGCCGTCAGCGGTCTTGCGCGTCAGGACACCGCCGGGGCCCGGCTTCCAACCCAGCTCAGCCAAGAGCTTCTTGGCGTTCTCCACGTTGCGCGGCCATGGATTGAGCTGGTCGTTGAAGCCCAGGTCGCCTCGCACCACAAACGAGTTGGAGAGGATCGCGCCAGGGAAGACTACTCGAATGGCATCCCGGTCCAGGGCTTGGATGATCGCCTGGCGTGTGCGCTTGTCGCCCAACAGCAAGTCATCAGCTGTCTGGCAGACAGGCAGGTCAATGCCGGGCCGCCTGACGAAGTTGTTGAAGTTGAGCTGCTCAATGAAGCCCGAAGGCGATACCTCAACGCTCCCACGGTCGCCTAACTGCCCGCGCAGCACGGCGGGGTCTTGCCCAGCCAGCCCGATGTCATCGCTGGCATCTACCTCACCTGCCAGAATCGATGACAGCAGAGTCTCCGTCGTCGTAAAGTAGCGGACAATTACCTCTTGCACGTAGTTCTTGGGATCGCCCGGAGGCGGCAGGAAGAAGTCTGCCCTGCGAG
>JBEPZC010000073.1:0-5802 GCA_041641035.1 Candidatus Bipolaricaulota bacterium | reverse complement strand
AAACAGTGAAAGAGCTTTTTGTCGGGGTTCACCGTGAAGCTTGGGGTCTTGTCTTGATGGAACGGACAGGAGCCAATATAGTTCTTCCCCACTCGCTTGAGGGTCACATAGCGCGACACGATCTCCAGCATATCGGCGCGCTCCCGGATGAGTTCGATCTCGTCACGATGAGCCATCACAGCTCTCCTATCAAACCCTCTAGATCTTGGAGAAACGGGTTCGTCCAGCGTTCGACCGACAGCTTGGTCACGGGGCCATGCCCAGGGTAGATCGTATAATCCCCCGCAAGATCTAAGACTCTCTTGAGCGAGCGGACCATTTGTTGGGGATCGCCGCCGGGGAAATCTGTGCGCCCGATGCTCCCAGCAAAGAGCAGATCCCCCGTGAAGAGCACCTTCTCGCTCTCCACTTTGAAGACGACGCTCCCTGGAGAGTGCCCCGGCGTGTGCAAGACTTCGAAGATTAAGCCATCAAGTTCAATAGTCTGTCCATCGCTGAGATAGCCGTCTGGTTCTATCTTGTCGCTCATAAAGTGCTGGAAGATCGGCCGGTCGCCGGGGTGAAAGAGGAGTTTTGCGCCAAGACGTTGGCGCAGGAACTCAGTGCCGCCGATGTGATCAGGGTGACAGTGGGTGCTCAGAATATAGAGAATCTTTGTCTTCCCAATCAAGTCTAAGAGATCGTGACTCTCTTCGCCGGGGTCGATCACTAAACCGACGTCGCCCGAGGTGACGACATAGCTATTGGACTGATATTCCGTGAGCACGATGCTCCGGACGTTCATGCGTCCTCCTCAATGTTTTGGTACGCTGTCCGCGCGACGGTCAGCCCGGAGACCGTCGCGATCCCACTCTCCTTGAGCACCCTTGCGCACTCGGTGAGCGTCGCACCGGTGGTGCAGACGTCGTCTACTATGAGAATACTAGCGCACTGGGGAAATTTTGCAAGTCCGAAGGCCCCGCGGACGTTGTCGCGACGCGCCTTGTGGGGGAGGGTGACTTGGGGGTCGGTCTCTTTGATCTTCTCTAGAGCGCACACGACGGGGATATTCCAGAGCTTGCCAAGCTCGCGCGCTAAGAGTTCTGCTTGGTTGAAGCCGCGCGTGCGTTCTTTTTTGGGGGACATCGGGACAAAAGTGATCTGCTCAATCTGGGGACGCAGGGGCTGTCCAGCTTCACTGAGATAGCTGGCCAACAGGGGTGCGAGCGCCCGCTCGCCCTCGTACTTCAAGATCTTTATGAGCGTACTAAGCACATGGGCGGGGTCTTCCCGTTCTTCGTACCAGCCGAATGAGCGAATCTGTTCGAGGACGTGCTCGCTGTGGGAGCAAGTGGGACAGAGATCGAGCTCGCTGGGCAGGGGAATCCCGCAGCGACAGACATGGTCCTGATCGATGCGTTCGATCTTCGCCTCGCATTCGCCACAGAGAAACGCTCGCTCGCCTTCTCCAAACGACTTCTCGCACACGGCACACTGTGGGGGATAAAAGAGATCCAAAACAGCGTATGTGACGGTTCTGCCCAGCATATTTAAAAGAGCGAGCCGCGCACCGTGTAAATGCCTAGCAGGACCAAGAGCAAACCTACTAAATATGCCAAAAGATGCGCGTAGTGTTTGCGACGGTCATCTGTCAGGCGGCGGGCGAAGATCGCTCCACCGTGGATGCTCACAGCAGCTGCTAGCATCAATGCGGGATGCCACAGGCTTGGGCGCACTGCTGGGTCCAAAAGAAAAAAGATCACAACCCCCAAGAGAATCTGGAGGTCTATCAGCACTATAGAGAGCCTTCCCCACAGGCGATCAAAATTGGCGTACGATAGCGAGCTGAGCCAACCCCACCCTGCCCGTCCGATGCCTATACCTAAGAGAGCGATCACCACCCAGCGCAGCCCTGAATGCGCCTTGATTAAGATCTCCAGAGTAGTCATAGATACTTGACTAAGTCAGCCAGCCGCGCCGAATACCCCCACTCGTTATCGTAGAACGCCACGACTTTCACCAAGCTCTTTTCGATAACTTTTGTCGAGCTCAAGTCAACGAGAGCCGAGTGGGGATCGCCGATGCAATCGCTGGAGACCAAGGGCCATTCTGAGACCGCCAAGATATGCTTCATCGGCCCGCTCGCATAGCGTTGAAAGGCTTCATTGACTTGCTCGACTGTAACGGTCTTGGCTACCTCGGCCACAAGATCAGTCACTGACCCTGTGGCGACAGGGACTCGAAACGCCATGCCATCGAGTTTCCCGTTGAGTTCGGGGATGACTAATCCAATAGCGCTCGCTGCGCCGGTCGTCGTCGGGATGATGTTGAGAGCAGCAGCGCGGCCCTCGACCATATCTTTGTTGCTGCCATCTACTAAGTTTTGGCTCCCGGTGTAGGCGTGCACTGTCGTCATCAAGCCCTTCTTGATCCCAAACTCTTTATGCAGAATATACGCGACCGGCGCGAGGCAGTTCGTCGTGCACGAGGCTGCTGAAACAATATTATGCTTAGATCTGTCGTAGATCTTCTCGTTGATCCCCCAGACGATTGTGGGGATATCGCCCTTGGCCGGCGCGGTGATCAAGACCTTCTTGGCTCCAGCTTGCAGGTGTTTTCCGGCCTTCTGGGCGTCGCGAAAGACCCCAGTCGCCTCGACGACGACGTCTACTTTGAGCTCCCCCCAAGGGAGCTGGGCGGGGTCTTCGATCTGGAAGAAGTGGATCTTCTTGCCGTCAATGGCGAGAAAATCTTCACCGAAGCTCACCGCGCCGTCGAAGCGCCCATAGACGGAGTCATACTTGCACAGATACGCGGCTTGCTGAGGGGTCTGCGACCGGACATTGATGGCGACGACTTCGATCTGCGGGTCTTTGTGGACAATCCGAAAGAACGTGCGCGCGGTGCGCCCGAATCCGTTGAGGGCAATACGAAGCATCGGAGCCTCCTATATAATTCTTAGTTCCTTGAGCACATTGAGCACCTTTGGCAGGGGCTTCTGCCAGAGCCACTGCACCTTCAGCCAGAAGCCGGCAATGGCTTCGGAGCGATAGACTCCTCCTTGAGGAGGGATCAAGTCGTATCTGTTCTGTCTGTTTAAGCGATAGAACTCGGCGTGCTGGCGCTCGGGATCGATGAGCCAATACTCGCGCACGCCAGCAGCCTCGTACTCGTAATACTTTTCGCCGCGGTCACGTGGGCCGCTCTCGGGGGAGACGATCTCAATCACGACATCTGCCGGACCGTCAAGATAGGTCTCTGTCAGCCTGTTTAAATGCTCTTTGGAGACGAAGAGCACGTCTGGCTCTCGCCCACGCTGTAGCTCCACCAAACGCATCTGGAAAGGGGCATCAATTACTTCTCCTAGATCGTGTTGTTCCACGTAAGCCTGCAGTATTGTGACAAGGAATCTCTTAATCTCTTGATGTGATAACGACGCCGGAGAAACCATAACCACCTTCCCCTCCACCCATTCGGCCCACGTGTCTTCATCACACCAATCTAAAAACTCTTCATAGGTCATCTTCTTCGTCGGCGCTTCTGTGCGGGCCATGAGCTTACCCCCTCGCGATCATTTCTAGAAAATATTGGTGGACCCTCGGATCGCCCGTCAGTTCAGGGTGGAAGCTGCTCGCCAGAAGGTTCTTCTCCCGCACCAGTACGGGGGCCCCATCGTACTCGGCCAGGACCTCGACACCAGACCCTACACGCACGATCTTGGGAGCACGGATGAAAACCGCGTGAAAGTCCCCAATACCTTTGATCTGAAGATCGGCTTCAAAGCTGTCACGTTGTCGCCCGTAGGCGTTGCGCTTGACGGAGATGTCCATTAAAGCCAAGCGAATCTCCGGATAGGAATCGTTCAGCTCACGCGCCAACAGGATCATCCCTGCGCACGTCCCATAGATGGGGAAGCCCCGCTCTCCGCGCTCACGTAGGACTGAGAGCATTCCCGTCCTCTCTAACAGATAGGCCAGGGTCGTGCTCTCCCCACCAGGGATGATCACCCCCTCGACGGAGTCGAGCTGCTCTGTCGTGCGCACGTCACGGGCATCTACTCCCAAGGCGCGCAAGATCTCTATATGCTCGCGAAAGTCACCTTGAAGTCCGAGCACTCCGATGCGCATACCGTTAGTTCCCGCGTACCTGGAGGAGCTCTCTCTCAGGGAGCTGCGACGCGCTGATGCTGGGCATCGGTTCGCCTAAATCTTCTGAGACCTCTGCAAGGACCTTGGGGTCGTTATAGTACGTCGTGGCCATGACGATCGCTCTCGCACGCTTTTCGGGATCTTTGGACTTGAAGATCCCTGAGCCGACGAAGATGCCGTCGCAGCCCAGCTGCATCATCAGGGCAGCATCGGCAGGCGTGGCAATGCCTCCAGCGGCGAAGTTCACTACGGGCAGCCGTCCCAGCTCCTTGATCAGCCTCAGCACTTCGACCGGGGCGCCCCACTCCTTGCCCAAGGAGACGAGCTCTTCATCAGAAGCTTGACGCACCATGCGAATCTGCTTGTTCATCAGCCGCATGTGCCGGACGGCTTCGATGACGTCGCCGGTGCCCGCCTCGCCCTTCGTTCTTATCATCGCTGCGCCTTCAGCGATTCTGCGGCATGCCTCAGGCAGGTCGCGCGCGCCGCACACAAACGGCACTTGAAATTGCCATTTGTCAATGTGATGCTCTGGGTCGGCAGGGGTGAGCACTTCAGACTCGTCAATATAGTCCACCCCTAACGCTTCCAAGATCTGCGCCTCAGCAAAGTGCCCGATCCGACACTTGGCCATGACGGGGATCGTGACGGCCTTCATGATCTCTTTGATCTTCTTTGGATCAGCCATGCGGGCCACGCCGCCCGCAGCGCGAATATCGGCGGGGACGCGCTCCAGCGCCATCACCGCGACAGCACCGGCTTTCTCAGCAATGACGGCTTGCTCAGCATTAACGACGTCCATGATGACGCCGCCCTTGAGCATCTCCGCCAGCCCTGACTTCACCTTGAACGTTCCAGTCAGCCGCTCCATAGTACCCCCCTTTCTTGCGCTCTTCATCCCATTATACTGATAGCGTGCAGGGACGCAAACGTTGTCGAGCACCCATGGAGTTGGTAGATTAACCCATATGACCGAGAGAGCATGGGAAAGGAAGCTGGCAGACTTGCGGGAGCTTATCCGCAGCTACGGTAGCGCCGTCATTGCGTTTTCCGGGGGAGTGGACAGCTCGGTGGTGCTCGCCATAGCCAAGCAGGAGCTGGGAGATCGCATTCTCGCTGTAACGGCGCACTCACCCGTCTATGCCCAGCGCGAGCTTGAGGCAGCCAGGCAGCTGGCGCAGCAGCTTGGGGTCGCCCATGAGATCATCGTCACGCGCGAGCTGGATGACCCGCGCTATGTCCATAACCCCCCAACTCGATGCTTTCACTGTAAGCAAGAGCTCTTCAGCAAGCTTAGAGAGATAGCTCACGCGCGCGGGTTTGCCGTGGTGCTCGACGGGACGAACGCTTCAGATATGGGCGACTTTCGTCCGGGGATGCGTGCTCTTCAAGACTATGGTGTCAGAAGCCCGCTGCTTGAGGTGGGGCTGACCAAGCCAGAGATTCGAGAGATCGCCAGAAAGCTGGGCCTGCCTACGGCCGACAAGCCCGCCATGGCGTGTTTGGCCTCGCGCTTGCCCTACGGCAGCGAGATTACTATCGCTAAGCTCAGACAGATCGAGCGCGCCGAAGAGTTTCTCTTCGGGCTAGGCTTCAGCCAAGTCCGCGTGCGCCACTACGACCAGATGGCTCGCATCGAAGTCCCTCCCGCAGAGATGCCAAACCTTCTGGCAAA
>JBEPZC010000072.1:0-5858 GCA_041641035.1 Candidatus Bipolaricaulota bacterium | reverse complement strand
GTTGCTGCCCTTGCACGATGACCGTTCCGGTCATGGACGGATGAATTGAGCAGCGATAGGGGAATTGCCCTGGCGTCTTGAATGTGAACTCAAACGAATCGCCTGGATTGAGTGTGCCTGAGTCGAACGCCTTGGGGGTGCTTGTGCTGGTCACGGTGTGTGGGGCGTTGCCGGTGTTCGTCCAGCGCACCGTCGTGCCCACCGGCACGGTGATAGTCCTGGGAGTGAAGGCGTTGTCCACAATGGTGACGCTGACCGTTCCACCTTGGCCAAGCAGAGCAACGTTTGTGCCAAACCCTGACAGCAGTCCGAGGGTCAACGCTCCGACTAAGATGGATCTCGCGAATGTGCTCATGGTCTGCACCTCCTTAAGAATTACTTAAATTAAAAGTACCCAAGGGATTCTGGAACTTGGGCTTGTCTCACCTCCCTTTAGCGTCGCTTGCGCAAGTACTCTTGGATGGCGCGCACGCCACCGATGGAGAGGGGATCGTCGGTACAGCCGAGCGCCGCTTTTAAAAAGCCCAGTCCCAACTGCACCTGGGCGCGGATCTGCGCGATGTTTTGGCTCGAACGCCCGTTGACGATCTTCTCATCGGCAGCACTGAGAAAGACGACGAGGTGATTGCCTGCGGCTTCGAGATCGCTAGCGAACTCCGATTGCTTAATGCGCTCGACCAGCTCTTTTGCTCGAGGTATGGCCCCTGGGGTCAGGGTTTGTGTGCCGTACTTGGGGTCATAACGCGGAGAGGACGGCCCTTCTAAGATGTTGATAGCGCTCTGAGCGTGCCACTGCGCGTCTCGCGCCGTCAGAGCAAAGAATGAAAACGACGCATGTTGCAGGGCTAACTGCGTCAGTTCCACCGTCTGGTCGGCTAAAGCCAAAAGCTCACCACCTTGAGACAGTTGCGCTTGCCCCAAGAGCACTCCGACCATAATCACGATACCAATAAGTGCTCCAAGCCTTATCACGCTGCACTCACCTCACTTGGGGAAGACTCTAGCACCGCAGGGCTGTCAGGGGAATGGAAAGGAGGAGCCGGCTCGATGCCTCAGCGGTGCCGTGAGGGTGCTATGGGGGTCAAACGCTCGATGGGAAGGCGCTTATTGAGCAGGCGGCACAAATTTATACCCAAACCCACGCACCGTGACAAGAACCGTGGGATTTTTGGGATCGCGCTCGATCTTTTGGCGGAGCAGATAGATATATTTCTTGACGTCTTCGCTCGACATAAATCGCTCTGTGCCCCAGGCACGCTCGATGATCTCTTGCGCAGAAAAGACTCTCCCCGGTTCTAAGGTCAGCAGAGAGATCAGGGAGTACTCCCGAGGGGTCAAGGGGAGCGTCACCCCGCGGAGACGGACTTCCTTGGCATGATCGTCAATGACCAGCTCACCGAAAGAGCGAATAGAGTTTGGTGGGGACACTTCTGAGTTCCACTGAGGACTGACCACCTCAGGACTCTGAGCTCTCTTGCTCAACCACGGCCACGACAGATACGCCAACACACCAATGAGACAGACAAAGCCCACTGCCCACAACACTGCCAGCCGATAGATCGCAAGGGTCACCTCCCTCAACGGGATCAGTGAGACTCCAAGCCGCACATAGCTTGTTACAAATTCGCTTGTCGTCACAGGTTCGATGGCCCGCCAGATGTCCAGATACTCCACGCCGCTCTCGAGCCGCTTGCGCTCGACACGGCGAGGGGGAATTGCCCCTTCCGGCAGGGCCAACACAAGGGCTGCTTTTGCCTCCCCCAGGTGCTGATGCTGCGCGACCAGCTCGCCATCCAGAACAATCTGAGCGTAGATCACAGGATCCATGACGACGAACTCTTCCACCATCGTGCTGAAGGCGGCGCGCAGCTTGCCAGGATCTTCAAGGCTCTCCCGTTGAAGCCAGACGTGATCAGCGAAGTTCTTGGCCATCCACTCGCTGCGCTGGAGGAACTCCTGCTCGCGCTCACGGGCAAGATGCGAGCTCAACAGGAGCGCCGCAGGCAAGCTCACAAAGGACACTGCCAGGACAACCATCGCTACGAAGGAATACCGCGCCATCGTCAAGCTTATCTTAGAGACAGCCCTTTCGCGAGTCAACCCCACCTGCTATAATAATACAAACGGAGGGATGGCCGAGCGGACGAAGGCAACGGTCTTGAAAACCGTAGCGCGATGAGCGCCGGGGGTTCGAATCCCTCTCCCTCCGCCACCAGACGTCGTCTGGACTATTCGCCTTTGCCGGCTGGAAGCCGGCAAAGACAAACGTCGAGCGAAGCTCGCCAACGTGCCTGCGCTCTGTCCACTAACTCCGGACGCACTACCACCACCGCATACTGATATTGCCTCGACTCTATAGCAGCAAAGGCCGCCGTCCACCCTCGACCCTCCTCCCACTCCAATGGCCCCAGCTCATCCACAACCAGCACGTCCGTAGGCACCGCCGAGGCGAAAACCCTGTTGCCCCACTCCAGCGTCTCTGCAACAAACCCCCACGGCTCTGCGGCACTCCTACGCTGGGCCAGAAGACGCCGCTCCCCACGGCTCAGATCATGGGCATAGAGCACAAGCTTCTCCCCACCATGCCACTCCCCCTCTGTAAGAATCCCCGTGACGCACCAGCCCTGCTGCCGGGCGCATTGCACAAGCTGACGACAGAGCGTGGTCTTGCCCGCTCCCCGCGGGCCGCTGATCAGATAGATCATAGCAAATGCGAGAATCCCGCCTTCAGACCAATGGGCACCCCATAGACGCTCGAAAGATGCTCGGCGGTCAACAGGGCCGAACTTGGCCCCGCCACACACCCCGCCCCGCGCCGCAGGAGGACTGTATAGTCTGCTACAGCCAGGGCAAGATTGGGATCATGCGTGGTGAAGAGCACCGAGAGCCCCTGGGCTGCCAAGGCCCGGATCACTCCCAAGACCCGCGCTTGATTGGCAAGATCCAAGTGAGCCGTGGGCTCATCAAGCAGCAGCATCGCGGGGCGCTGGGCCAGCGCCCGCGCTATGATCACTAATTGGCGCTCTCCCCCGCTCAGCGACGTGACGGGACGCTCAGACAATTCGCTCAGCCCAAGCCTCTCTAAAACCTCAGAGACGACCCGCAAGTCAGCCGGGCCGGGCATCTCCAGCAGAGGCACATACGGGGCCCGCCCCAGTAGGACATACTCCCGCACCGAGAGGGCAAACGTGATCTGCTCGTTCTGCGGGACAAAGCCGAGCAACCGGCTGAGCTGGAGCCGGGAGTAGCTCTGCAGGGGCTTGCCCGCAAGAAAGACGCTCCCCTCTTGCGGGTGCAAGATCCCAAGGAGAATCCGGAGGATGGTCGTCTTGCCGGAGCCGTTGGGGCCCAGCAGCGCGGTCACCCCCGCCGGAACGGTGAAACTGACCCGCTCCAGCACCCGCTGGTGATCATACCCAAACGAGAGCTCTCTGATAGCAATCATACTCTCCACCTCGACAAGATGGCAAAGCCCGCCGCACCGAAGAACGACGTCAAGATCCCCAAGGGGATCTCCCCAGCGATCAGCGTGCGGGCCAGGGTGTCGCAGCCGACAGTCAGCGCCCCTCCTAACATCAGGGCAACTGGGAGAGCGCTTTGGGAGGAAGCCCCCACAAGGCGGCGCGCCAGATGCGGCGTGATCAGCCCAATCCATCCGACCAAGCCCGCGACCGACACCAGCGCTGCTACCGCAGCGACGACCGCTAGCAGAAGGAGCGCGCGCTCGCGCGCCGGCGCCACCCCCAACGAGAAGGCCGTCTCATCTTCTAAGGCCAACAGATTCAGCCGCCAACGCATGAGTACGGCCAGCCCTACCCCCGGAAGGGCAAACGGCAGGACATAGACGAAGTCCTCCCAGCTCACCCCCCACAGCCCCCCCAATAGCCAGAACGTGATCTCCTGAAGCTCGTGCAGGGGATCAGCAAGATACTTGAGCAATCCCACTCCCGCAGCAAGGAACGCCGAGACGATGATGCCTGCAAGTATTAGTCTGAGATTCCAGTCGCCAAAGCGCACCGAGCGCGCCAGCAGAAATGAGCTCCCTAGCCCCAGCAGGGCAAAGGCCGTGGCACAGAGAGAGATGACGAAAGGGGATCCCTTCAGGAAGATAATGCTGAAGGCCGCGCCGAAGGCCGCCCCCTGCGAGACCCCCAAAAACCCCGGCTCGACCAAGGGATTGCGAAAGATCATCTGGAGCACCAGGCCCGCAGTAGCCAGGGCCATCCCCAGCAGCGCTCCCATCAAGACCCGCGGCAGCCGCAACTGCAAGACGACCCTCTGGGCTAGCTCATCAGTAGAGAGCGCCGTTGGGGAGAGCAGGTATGGCTGGGGGTAGCGCCCCACAAAGACCGACAGGGCTATCCCGATCAATACCGCAAGAGAGAGCCAGCGGTACATCTAGGGGATATCTCCCTTCAGGACCGGCAGGATCTTGTCGGTGATGATCGCGTCTGGGAGGGCGTACAGCTCGTGGAAGAAGGCGCGGATCTCGTCATACATCTTGATCTCCCCAAAGAGCTGAGGATGGATCTTCGTGGCGAGCCATACAAGCCCTAAGAGCCAGCGGGCGTCGGGCTGATCCCAGCTGTAGAAATCCGCGGGGAACCCGAAGATCTGATTGGCCTTGACGGCTTTGAGGGCCTGCCAGAGGGGATCAGCTTTCAGGCGCGCCACTGTGACGCGCGCATCTCTACTGTAGTCAATAACGAAGATCTGATCGGGGTTCCATGCCGCGATCTGCTCGAAGGTAACGACCGTCCAGCCCCCAGCTTGCGCTGCTCCCTTCCAGATGGGGTTGCCCCCGGCCAGCTCGACCATATACGTCTGGAGCCAAGCCGCCGACGGGACCTCAAAAGCGATCGTCCCCCCTTGCTCCGTATAGCTGAGCACAAGGACCGAAGGGCGTTCTCGCACGTCGCGGATACGCTCACTGATGCGGTCCACACGAGCTCTATAAAACTCTCTTAGAGCCTCAGCTCGCTGGGGGGTGTTGAGGATCTGTCCGATGATCCTAAAGTCTTGTAGATACTTTTCGACGATGGTCTCAAGTTCGACGTAGACGACGGGGATCCCCAAGCGCTCGACGGCTGGGCCCAACTTCGAAGCTTCGACGGCTCTGAGGAGAACTGCTTGCGGCTTGGTCGCGGCGATCTGCTCCGGTCCCACTTGAGATTCAAGGATGGTCTTGGTCTGGCGGAAGGTCGGATCAATGAGAGCGAGCCAGTCCAAGCTGAGCTGTCTGCCCCCAGCGAGGGCGACGATCTTCGCTTGGGCCTCTGTGGGGAACATATACGCGGCGTCAACGATCATGAACGAGCCCTTGCCTGCCAGGGTGAGGCGTTGTGGGGGCGCAGCGAAGCGCACGACGCGCCCCAGAGCATCGGTGACCTCGATGCCTCCCTGGGAAAAACTGGGAACGACCAGGACGACTAGAGCGAAGGCGAGCAGGCACGCACGGCGCAGAAGACGAGACGATAGGATCATAAGCTCCTCCTTTCCAAGCACGAGGAGGCCGGGGCGTTTCCGCGCCCGACCCACAATACCCATTCGGGTATTCCGTGGTCTATCCACGGTACGGCTGCTTCCCCATAGAGGCGCCACTCCGTAGGGAAAGCAGCTCGGAGAGCTTGGTATTTACAAATTATACTAGCCCAATTGAGATGGGGCAAGAGCTTGCCCATGCTGATGCTTTCTGCTATGATAGGGCAGAGAGACCCGGAGGGGTACTCAAGCGGTCGAAGAGGACGGATTGCTAATCCGTTGTAGGGGCAAAACCTCTACCGTGGGTTCGAATCCCACCCCCTCCGCCAGGCTTCGCCTGGACTGTTCGCCTTTGCCGGCCGGAAGCCGGCAAAGAT
>JBEPZC010000071.1:0-5889 GCA_041641035.1 Candidatus Bipolaricaulota bacterium | reverse complement strand
CTTACCAACCGAGGCGAACAAGAGACGACGGTCAATCTCGAAGCCGATGCTCCCGAGGGCTTTCAAGTCACGTTCAAGTTGCGCTTTGGCAGCGAAGAAGTCACGAGTTTCCCCATCAAAGCGGGTGAGTCCAAGAGCTTAGACATCGAGGTACGCCCCCCCAAGCAGGCTCAAGCCGGAGAATACCCCATCACCGTGCGAGCGCTGGGTGGCCAAACCCAAGCCGCTCTCGTTCTGCGAGCAGTGATCACAGGGCAAGCCGAGCTGAACGTCACAACCCCCGATGGGCGCCTGTCAGCGCAGGCCACTGCAGGACGAGAGAACGTCCTCAAAATCACAGTGCAGAACAGGGGTACCGCTCCTGCACGCGACGTCGAGCTGAGCTCTTTTCCCCCAGTCGGTTGGAATGTCGAGTTCGAGCCTAAGACGATCCCTGAGATCGCTCCCGATAACTCTGCCGAAGTGACGGTCAAGCTCAAGCCCTCCGACAAGACCGTCGCTGGAGACTATATGATGACGATCACGGCGCGCAGCGAGAGCCTCTCGGACTCGGCAGAGTTTCGCATCACCGTCGTGACGTCTACGCTGTGGGGCATCGTGGGGATCGGGATCATCGTCATCGCGCTCGGCGCGGTGGGCTGGGCAGTCTCGCGCTTTGGACGTAGATAATCCCACTATGAATGAGATCATCATTGAGACGCAAAACCTCACCAAGCGCTACGGCGACGTGCTCGCGGTAGACAACCTCAATCTGAAAGTCAGTGCTGGCGAAGTCTTCGGCGTGCTCGGCCCCAACGGCTCCGGCAAGACCACTACTATCTTGATGCTCTTAGGGCTCACCGAGCCGACAGCGGGCTGGGCACGGGTGCTGGGCTTCGATCCCATGCGCCAGCCGCTCGAAGTGAAGTCGCGTGTGGGGTATCTCCCCGATCAAGTCGGCTTCTATGACGAGCTGACCGCGCGCGAAAATCTTTCGTACACGGCAAAGCTCAATGGCCTATCGCGTCCGGTCGCCCAAAGGAGAATCAACGACGCCCTCGAGCGCATGGGCTTAGCCGACGTCGCTGACCGTCGGGTGGGGACGTTCTCCCGTGGGATGCGCCAGCGCCTCGGCGTCGCCGAGATTCTCCTAAAGCACCCGCAAGTGATCATCTTAGACGAGCCGACGCTGGGACTAGACCCGGAAGCCGCCCGCGAGTTCCTCCAAATCATTCGTGCCCTCAAAGAAGAGAAGATCACCGTGCTGCTGTCGTCGCATCTGTTGCATCAAGTGCAAGCCGTCTGCGATCGTGTCGGGCTTTTCTCTCAAGGGAAGATGGTTCTGGAGGGCACGGTGGTGGAGCTGGCGCGGCAGGTCTTAGGAGGGGCCTATCGCCTGCAGCTGAGAGCTATCGGACCCGATTTGAGCGAAGCCCTGCGAAAGATCCCCGGCGCAGTGAGCGTGACCATGCTTGATAGCAACTTTTACCAAGTTGAGGCTCAAGAGGACCTGCGCGCCGAAGTTGCACGTGTTGCCGTGCAGGCCGGCGCGAAGCTGCTCTCGCTGGGCTTAGAAG
Organism: Candidatus Bipolaricaulota bacterium; assembly: GCA_041641035.1. Lineage (GTDB taxonomy): Bacteria > Bipolaricaulota > Bipolaricaulia > RBG-16-55-9 > DRXL01 > JANXCC01. The sequence continues at coordinate 4,333 of JBEPZC010000071.1, read as the reverse complement.
AGCCCAGTCTAGACGAAGTCTATCAACGCTACTTCCAAGGGGGGGTGAAGTCTGTATGATGAAACCCCGTCGCGAAGGCTCACCATGGCGAGGGCTGTGGGCCGTGGTCGCCAAGGAGATGGCTGATCACTTGACGAGTGTGCGCATGGGGATCCTCGAAGTGATCGTGCTCTTAACTGCGGCAGTGACGCTCTATATGGCCCTGCAGAACTTACGCTCTGGCTCAGACCAGTTTCTCTTTCTCAGGCTGTTTACGACCGCGCAAGACCCTCTGCCGGCGTTTGTGGGCTTTTTGGGATTTTTGGTGCCGCTCATTGCGATTGCGCTGGGGTTCGACTCGATCAATGGGGAATTTAACAGACGGACGCTCTCGCGGATCTTGGCCCAGCCGATCTATCGCGACGCGCTCCTGCTTGGGAAATTCTTAGCAGGGCTGTTCACGCTGGCGCTGGTGCTGACGGCGATCTGGCTGATGATTATCGGGCTGGGGATCTTTCGCCTTGGAGTCCCACCGACGGGGGAAGAGGTGGCACGCGGGCTGCTCTTTCTCGTGGCGACGATCGCCTATGGGGGGATCTGGCTGGGGCTGGCGATGGTCTTTTCCGTGCGATTTCGCCAGCCGGCGACGGCAGCTCTGGCGGCGATAGCCACCTGGCTCTTCTTCACAGTCTTTTGGGGGATGTTGGTTGGGCTCGTTGCGCAGGGGCTAGCCAAGGGAGTGCTCAATCAGATCCAGCTGGAGCTCTTTTTGGCGCGGCTGTCGCCGAACACGCTCTACGCTGAGGCAGTCTTGGCGTTCTTGAACCCTGCCGTACGGGCGTTCGGGCCGCTGGTGCCCTTGCAGCTCATTCAGCTGCAGTGGGCGGTGCCCACGCCGTTGCCGCTCAGCCAAAGTTTAGCATTGGTCTGGCCACAGCTGACGGGGTTGATCGCGGGGACGATTGTGCTCTTCGCTATCGGGTACGTGCTCTTCCAGCGACAAGAGATCCGCGCGTGAACCCTAATACGCCTTGGCGAAGATCGCTTGCTCTGTAGCGTTCTTGCCGCAATAGATACAGCGTCCTGGGCTTTTGGGCTGCTCAAAGGGGATGCAGCGCGTCGTGGCTTTCGTCTCTTCTTTGATCTTGGCTTCGCACTCCCGGGAGCCACACCAGTACGCCCGCACGAAGCCGCGACTACCTTCACCCTCCATAAATTCTTTAAATCTCTCGTAATCGCCCAGTTCAACTGTATTCTCATCGCGGAATCTTTTGGCGCGCTCGAAGAGATTTCTCTGAATCTCGTCTAATAGAGCCGTGACTCTCTCCACCACCTGATCTTGGGAGACACAGAGCTTCTCTTTCGTGTCCCGTCGCGCCAGCACGACTTGATTCTTCTGTAAATCTTTGGGCCCGATCTCGATCCTTACGGGCACACCGCGCAGCTCCCACTCGTTAAAGCGCCACCCGGGAGAGTATTCTTCACGCGCGTCAACTTCCAGCCGCACCCTCTCTCCCAACGCCCTCTTAATGCGCTCGACGCCTTCCAAGACTTTCGTTTTCTCTTCTTCGTTTCCGGACTTCCAGATGGGCACGACGATCACTTGGATGGGGGCAAGGCGTGGAGGAAGGATCAAGCCCTGATCGTCCCCGTGGGTCATGATGATCGCACCGATCATGCGCGTGCTCATGCCCCAGCTTGTCGTCCAGCAATACTGCAACTGGTTGTTCTTATCGAGATATTGAATTCCAAACGCCTTGGCGAAGTTCTGGCCAAGATTATGCGACGTGCCCGCTTGCAGAGCACGCTTATCCCCCATCATCGCTTCTATAGTGTAGCTTCTCAGGGCGCCGGCGAACTTTTCGCTCTCGCTTTTGCGCCCGGCAATGACGGGGATCGCCGCTTCGTTTTGGGCGACGTCGACGTAGATGTTGAGCATCCTGAGCGTCTCTTCCTCGGCTTCTGCTTCGGTGGCATGGGCCGTATGGCCCTCCTGCCATAAGAATTCGAGGGTTCTCAAGAAGAGCCGCGGGCGCATCTCCCAACGGACGACGTTGGCCCACTGATTAATCAACAGGGGTAGATCGCGATAGGACTTAATCCATTGCTTGAACATATGCCCGATGATCGTCTCGGAAGTCGGGCGGACGACGAGCGGCTCAGCTAATTGTTCGCCACCGCCGTGGGTGACCACAGCCAATTCCGGCGAAAACCCCTCGATGTGCTCAGCTTCTTTCTGAATGAAGCTCATGGGGATAAAGAGCGGGAAGTAGGCGTTCTTGTGCCCTGTGGCTTTGAAGCGCCTGTCCAATTCTTTCTGCAGATTCTCCCAGAGGGCATAGCCGTAGGGGCGGATGACCATGCACCCGCGCACAGGAGCATAATCAGCAAGTTCGGCGCGCTGGACGACTTCGTTGTACCACGCTGAAAAATCTTGACTCCGCGGTGTAATTTTCTCGCCGCTCATCTTGGATTCCTCACCAGGTTTGCAGAGTAGATTATCTTAAAGGGTGCGGGCCGCTTGTGCAACTCAGCTTGCAATCCCAATCAGCTCTTGGCGCAGCTCTTTGATCTCGTCTCGCAGCTTCGCAGCCTTTTCAAACTCTAGACGCTTGGCAGCAGCGTACATCTCCTGCTCGAGTTCTTTAATAAGATCAGCGAGCTCCGCAGGCGTCTTCACCACACGCTTCTTTCTATCTTTCTTCCCCCTGCCCTCGCGCGCCAGCTCCGGCATGAACTCTCTGATCGCTTTCTTCACGGTCTCCGGCGTGATCCCGTGCTTCTCATTGTACTCCAGCTGGAGCTTGCGCCGGCGCTGCGTCTCAGCAATCGCCCGCTCCATCGAGCCCGTTACCTCGTCAGCATACAGAATAACTCGCCCGCGCACGTTGCGCGCCGCCCGCCCGATAGTCTGAATCAGCGACGTCTCCGAACGCAAGAACCCCTCTTTATCAGCGTCTAAGATCGCCACCAGCGAGACTTCTGGAAGATCGAGCCCCTCGCGCAGCAAATTGATCCCTACTAAAACGTCAAACTCCCCAAACCGCAAGTCATGCAGAATATCCACCCGCTCTAACGTCTCGATCTCCGAGTGCAAATACCGAGCCTTGATCCCTAGCTCCGTCAGATACTCTGTGAGGTCCTCGGCCATCTTCTTGGTCAGAGTCGTGACCAAGACGCGCTCCCCACGCTGGGTTACCTCCTTGATCTCGCTGATGAGATCGTCAATCTGCCCCTGCACCGGGCGCACAATCACCTCCGGGTCAACCAGCCCCGTCGGGCGAATAATCTGCTCGACGATCTTCTGGCTCTTAGCGCGCTCGTAGGGCCCCGGCGTCGCTGACACATAGATGACTTGATTCATCTTGCGCTCGAACTCTTCAAATCGTAACGGGCGATTATCTAATGCCGACGGCAACCGGAACCCGTACTCTATCAGGATCTCTTTGCGCGAGCGATCCCCGTTGTACATCCCGCGAATCTGGGGGATCGTCTGATGGGACTCGTCGATGACCATCAAGAAATCTTTGGGGAAGTAATCTATCAAGGTGCAGGGGGGCTCGCCGGGCCTGCGCCCGTCCAAGTGTCGCGAATAATTCTCGATCCCAGGGCAGTAGCCCAGCTCACGCAGCATCTCCAGATCATATTTTGTGCGCTGCTCTAGGCGCTGGGCTTCCACGAGCTTGCCGGCGCGATGCAGCTCGGCGAGGCGCTCCTCAAGCTCGGCGCGAATGGACTCAATGGCGCGCTCCAGTTTCTCCCTCCCTGTGACCCAGTGCGTCGCAGGGTAGATCACGGTGAAATCCAAGTCGCGGAGGCGCTTGCCTGTGAGCGCGTCCAGCTCAGAAATCCTCTCGATTTCGTCGCCAAAAAGCTCGATTCTGATGGCGTTTTCGCTGTAGGCCGGGATGACCTCAATAGTGTCGCCCTTGGCTCTGAAGGTCCCGCGCCCAAACCCGATCTCATTGCGCTCGTATTGCAGCTCGACAAGCCTGTGTAAGATCTCGTCCCGTGAGAGCGTTGCGCCCCTCCGCAGCGGCAGCGTCATTGCTGCATATTCTTGAGGCGTGCCTAGCCCATAAATACACGAGACGCTCGCCACGATGATCACATCACGACGCTCCAAAAGCGCGCTCGTCGCCGCGTGGCGCAGTCGGTCGATCTCGTCATTGATCGAGGCGTCTTTTTCAATATACGTATCGGTCTGTGGTATATACGCTTCGGGCTGATAGTAGTCATAGTAGCTGACGAAGTAATGGACAGCGTTGTGGGGAAAGAATTCCCTAAACTCGTTGCAGAGCTGAGCAGCGAGCGTCTTATTATGGGCGATGACTAAGGTCGGTTTTTGGACGTT
>JBEPZC010000070.1:0-5938 GCA_041641035.1 Candidatus Bipolaricaulota bacterium | reverse complement strand
CCTGCACCGCTGCGATCTGCTTCAGAATCTCGACACAATACTCCTCGTTCTCGACCATCGTTTCGATGCCTTCAAGATGGCCGCGCACCGTGCGAATGCGGCGCAACAGATCGCGCTTCATTTGCGGAAGATGCTGAAGCCCGCCGCGCTTGTGTGTTTTTATCGTTGGCATAGCGTGGTTCTCCCTCCTTCAAGTGACTTGCAGCGGCGCACGAAATCTCCGCAGGCGCAGCGCGTTGCTGACGACGCTCACGCTCGAAAGCCCCATGGCTCCAGCTGCTAAGATCGGGTTGAGCAGCCCCAAGGCTGCCACAGGAATCAATACGGTGTTATAGATGAACGCCCAGAAGAGATTCTGCCAAATATTTCGGATAGTCGCTCGGCTCAGCGCAATGCTGAAAGAAACGCCGCGCAGATCCCCGCCGACGAGCGTAATGTCCGATGCCTCCATCGCGACATCCGTGCCTGTCCCAATAGCAATCCCGACATCGGCTTGTGCGAGCGCTGGAGCATCGTTGATCCCGTCGCCGACCATCGCCACAGTCTTGCCCTGCGCCTGGAGACTCTTGACGATCTCGGCCTTCTCGCCGGGAAGGACTTCCGCAAAGACCCGCTCAATCCCGACTTGCTTCGCAATGGCTTCGGCAGTCCTTCGATTGTCTCCGGTGATCATCACGACTTCCAAGCCTAACGCTTTCAGAGCTGCGACGGCTTCGCGTGAACCCTCTTTCACCGTATCAGCGATGGCGATCACGCCCAGGGCTTGCCCGTCTTGGGCGACGAAGACCGGGGTCTTTCCTTCGCTCGAGAAGCGCTCGGCATGTTCGAGCAACGTGTCGAGCGCGATCTGTTCATCGCGCATCAGCTTGAGATTGCCCACGAGTACCCGATGGCCGTTGAGGCTCGCGCGAATCCCTTGACCGGGGATCGCTGAAAACTCACGAGCTTCTTGTAGTGGGACTGCTTGCTCTTGCGCGTGCCTCACGATGGCTTCGCCCACAGGGTGCTCGGAAACCCTCTCGACCGACGCCGCCACCTGCACAAGCTGCTCAGGGGAGACCCCGGAAATCGTGACGATATCCGTGACTTCTGGCTGGCCCTTGGTCAGCGTGCCCGTCTTGTCTAAAACGACAGTCGTGAGCTTATGCGCCGTCTCGAGAGCATCGCCCCCACGGATGAGAATCCCGTGTTCTGCGCCCTTGCCCGTGCCGACCATGATGCTCGTCGGTGTCGCTAGCCCCAGCGCACACGGACAGGCGATAATCAAGACCGCGACGAAATTCAACAGGGCCTTGGTCAGCGCCGGCTGTGGCCCGAAGAAGTACCAGCCAAAGAACGTCACAATTGCGACGAGAATAACAGCTGGGACGAAGTAGCTGGCGATCACGTCTACTAACTTAGCGATCGGGGGCTTAGCACCTTGGGCTTCTTCAACTAATCTGATGATCTGCGCCAACGCCGTTTCACTCCCCACTTTCGTCGCCCTGAATGTGAACGATCCCGTCTTGTTGAGAGTCGCTCCGATGACCTCATCGCCGGGGCGCTTTTCGACGGGGAGCGACTCCCCGGTGATCATAGATTCGTCTACAGCTGAAGCGCCCTCGATGACGATGCCGTCCACGGGGATTTTTTCACCGGGGCGGACGATCACGATATCGCCGACCTGAACTTGTTCGACGGGGATGTCTCTCTCCTGTCCGTCGCGGATGACGCGAGCGGTCTTGGCTTGCAAGCCGATCAGCTTTTGAATAGCTTCGGAGGTGCGCCCTCGGGCGCGGGCTTCGAGCCATCGCCCCAACAAAATCAGTGTGATGATCGCGGCTGAAGTGTCAAAATATAAGTCCATGTGCCCGTGCGGGCTGAAGAGAGGCAAGAGCGCGCTGTAGCCATAAGCTGCGGTGGTGCCCACGGCGATCAGGGTGTTCATATCTGTCGTTTTATTTCGGGCAGCTGCCCAGGTGCCCTTATAGAACTGCCACCCGGCCCAAAACTGCACCGGCGTCGCCAACAGTAATTGGAAAAGATAGTTCCATTGATCGGAGATGGGCAGCTTCAGCCCCAGCATCCCGGGGTACATCAACAGAAAGATTCCAACCGTGAGCACTGCCGAAGCGATGAGCTTGCGACGGAGAAGAGCCTCGTGCTCGTCGTGATGGATAGACTGAGCAGCTCTCTCTTCTGGCACGTCGTAGCCGATGCGGCGCACAGCTTCCTTCAGCTTCTCAACGGTGACGTGCTTGGAAGCGACGCGCACGGTCGCTTTTTCAGTAGCAAAGTTCACGCTGGCGTCTAGGACGCCGGGGACGCTCTTAAGGGCTTTTTCGACTTTGGCGACGCAGCTGGCGCAGCTCATCCCCGCGATGGGCAAGGTGAGCGTCCCTTCCCCTGGATGGGCAGATCTCTGTCTCTGTCCGTGGCTTAGGTCCTTAGAAGTCTTTAAGAGAACTCTCTGCAGATGTGGCTCATCTTCTTCAGTGTCTTCGCTGGCTTCCTCGGCTTCGTAGCCAGCGTCTGTGACGGCTTGCTTCAGGCTCGTCGTTGAGACGCCCTCGCTGTGCTCGACTTCTGCTCGCCCGCGCTCCAGAGAGACACTGACAGAGCGCACGCCCGCGACGCTCTGTAAAGCCTTGGTCACCGACTGCACGCAGTGCTGGCAGGTCATCCCTTTGACTTTGAGAACAGTCTTCATCAAGGACCTCCATGCCCCCCACCAGGGGTGGGGTAATGCCTAGTATACTCCATGCGAGGATCGCTGTCAACTATTATAATAATCTCTCTATGAGGCTGGCGACGCAGATCAGTCGCACTGTCTTTTTATTAGGGATCGTCAGCTTGCTGAACGATCTTGCCGGTGAGCTGATTATGGCCGTTTTGCCGGTTTTTTTAATTCAGTTGCCCGGCAGCAGTGGTTGGGTCGTAGGGCTGATCGGCGGGCTGGAAGACGCGACCAAAAGCCTCCTCAGCTTCGTTTTTGGGGGCCTGGCCGACCGGCTGGGCCGCAGAAAACCCTTGGTCTTCCTGGGGTATCTCATCCCGGCGGTCTTTCGCATTGCTCTTCCGTTCTCGACCCATTGGGCGATGGCGCTAGTCTTCAGGGTCTTGGATCGTGTGGGCAAGGGGATGCGCGCTGCGCCGCGCGACGCGCTCATCGCTGACGCTGCCCCACAAGCAACGCGCGGGATCAACTTCGGTTTCCACCGAGCGATGGACACCTCCGGGGCGCTCGTGGGTTCGGCTCTTGCTTTTCTCTTCTTCTGGTGGCTAGGATTGCCCCTGCATCAGATCATTCTCGTGGGCGGGCTGGTCTCAGTGGCGTCACTCATCCCCCTCAGCGTCGTCCCCGAGACCCCAAGCATACCCCAGAGAAAGAAGCTCTTTGATGGCCTGCGCGATCTGCCAAAAGAGTTCTATCTCAATCTTCTGGGGATGACCGTCTTTGCGCTCGCCAATTTCAGCTATATGTTCTTCTTGCTCAAGGTGAACGCGGCCTACACGGAAAGACTAGCGGTGGGCCTGCCCATCGCTATGTATGTGCTCTATAACTTCACCTACACGGCGTTCGCAGCTCCCGTGGGAATCCTCTCAGACAGGATGGGGCGGCGCACTGTGTTGCTCATGGGGTATCTGCTTTTTGGCGTGACCTCGGTGGGGTTCGCGTTCGCCCAGAGCGTAGGGCTCTTTGTGCCGCTCTTTGCGCTCTACGGGATCGCGTATGCTTTTATTGAGTCGAACCAACGCGCCTTTGTCGCTGACCTTGCGCCGCCGGAGCGTCGCAGCACGGCGTTGGGGCTCTTTCACATGTGCGTGGGGTTTGGCTCCCTGGTGGGGAGCGTTATCGCTGGGACATTGTGGGGCTTCTCACCTGCGCTTGCGTTCTTCTATGGCGCGGCGCTCTCGCTGCTCAGCATTGTGCTCTTGATAGGGGCCGCACGGGCATGATAATCTGGCTCTATCGGGAGTTTTCTGTTACAATGTGGCTTGATTGCTGAGTCTATGAGGAGGCTTCTATGGCCAAGATGAACCCACGGTATCGTCCCAAGTGGTTGCGGAAGTTCAAGCGCAAGATGGCTGCGAAACGGCGCCAGGCGCGGCGCGCCAAGCTCTATCCGTAGGGAGGTCAAGCCATGCCCAGTGCCACCGTGCGCTTCGTAGACGGGATGCAATTCGTCGCGACAAGTGGGAGCGGCCACGCCGTGGTCATGGACACCACGGAAGACGTGGGGGGACACGACACCGGCCCACGCCCTATGGAGATGGTCCTTATTGCTCTAGGGGGCTGCACGGGGATGGACGTCGTCTCGATCTTGAGAAAGATGCAAGTGCCGTTTACTCGGTTTGAGATGGAGATCCAAGGCGAGCGCGCCCCAGAACACCCTAAACATTTCACAAAGATCACGGTGCTCTATAAGATCTGGGGCGACGTCCCCGAAGAGAAGCTGAAAAGAGCGATTGACCTCTCGTTAGAGAAATACTGCTCGGTCTCAAACTCGCTCAAACCCAAAGCTGAAGTCTCGTATGAGTATCGGATCAACCCGTAAATCACCGTCTGTGATCTCACTGTGAAGGGGGTACTATGACTGACGTCGTGATTGTAGACGCAGTACGCACGCCGATGGGGCGTTTTCAAGGGAAGCTGGCGCAATTCACTGCGACGGACCTGGGAGCAGCCGTGATACGAGCCCTCAAGGAGCGCAATCGTCTCAAGGGCGATGAGATTGACGAAGTCATTATGGGACACGTTGTGCAAGCTGGGACGGGCCAAGCCCCGGCCCGTCAGGCATCCATCCGAGGTGGCCTCTCCCCCACGGTCCCCGCAGTGACGATCAACAAAGTGTGCGGATCGGGCCTGAAAGCTGTTATCTTAGCTGCCCAGGCGATCAAGGCTGGTGACGCGAAGATCGTGATCGCCGGGGGCATGGAGTCCATGAGCAATACCCCCTATGTGCTGCGCGGGGCGCGGGCGGGGTTCAAGTTCGGCGACCAAAAGCTCATAGACGCCATGATCTACGACGGGCTGTGGTGCGCTTTTGCGAATCATCACATGGGGCTATCGGCAGAGTACACGGCGAACAAGTCCAAAATCACACGGGAAGAGCAAGATCGGTTCGCCTATGAAAGCCACATGAAGGCCGTCGCAGCGATGAAAGCTGGGAAGTTCGCCAAGGAGCTTATCGCCCTCCAAGCCAAAGACGGCCTGATCACTGAGGATGAGACGCCCCGTCCGGATACGTCATTGGAGAAGCTGGCTCAGCTCAAGCCGGCGTTCAAGGAGGGCGGCACGGTCACCGCGGGCAACTCCCCTGGCCTCAACGATGGGGCCTCGGCGGTTTTAGTCATGTCAGCTGAGGAAGCCAAGAAGCGCGGCTATAAGCCCTTAGCGAAGATCGTAGACTACGCGGTCGCCGCAACGGAGCCCATTGATCTCTTCTACGCTCCTGTAGAGTCGACTAAAAAATTGCTCGCCAAGATGAAGCTTTCAGTCCATGACTTTGATCTCATTGAAGTCAACGAGGCGTTTGCGGCGCAGACGCTGGCCGACGGCAAAGAGCTCGAATGGGACTGGGCGCGCGTTAACGTCCACGGCGGGGCTATAGCCCTGGGGCATCCCATCGGAGCCAGCGGCGCCCGCATCTTGACGACGCTCGTGTGGGCCATGCACGATCGCAACGCTGAGTTGGGCCTGGCGACGATCTGCATGGGGGGCGGCATGGGGCTCTCGATGGCGGTGCAGAGATTATGAAAGACTTGTGGATCTGGCTGATCGTTGCAGCAGCAGCGGGTTTTTTGGCCGCGTATCTGCTCTTTCAGTCTAAGGGCGCATACCCCGGAGCGCAACAGCCCCCGACACAGACCGCTCCAAAGGCTCTCTTAGACGAGCCGGCGCAGGGGGCAGAAGACGCTCCAGTCACGATCATTGAATTTGCGGACTTCAAGTGCG
>JBEPZC010000069.1:0-6012 GCA_041641035.1 Candidatus Bipolaricaulota bacterium | reverse complement strand
TGATCCTTGACAAGTGAACGCTCTCTTGAAAAAGTTATTTTTGCTCACAAGGAGGAACTCTATGAATGGACAACCCGAAACTGCTGTCTTTGTCGACTTGGAGAATATCTATATCGGATTTCGGCATCAATACGGGCGCGAATTGACCGCCGATGAACTCGTGGAGAGGGCTCGATCTTTCGGAGGTGTTAAGTTCATCAACGTATATGCCGACTTCAGTGAACTGACCTACCCAGAGCACTTCAAAATAGAGCTGGATAACGAGGGCGTCCAGGCGATCAACGTCCCCAAGGATCGCGACCGCGAAGGCCGCCCCACGAAAAACAAGATAGATATGCGCATGGCCGTAGACGTCCTGCGCACCCTGGCGTTCCGCAAGGAGATCAGCCGCTATGTGCTCTTGACCGGGGATAAGATCTTCTTAGATGTCGTCAATCTCGCGCGCAACGACTTCGGCAAGGAAGTGTTGATCTGCGGGCTGGAGGGCACGGTCGCCCAGGTGCTCAAGGACGTCGCCATCTATGTACCGTTCAACGCTGATACGGCTATAGACGAGCGCCTTGAGAAGTTCATCAAGCTCTTTGACCGTCTGGAGCATGAGCTGCTGGAGGGGGCCTATCACTATATTGGCTGGAAGCTCGTGATTGACAAGCTCATGGAGCAGCCGGACTTCAACTTCAACACGTGGGCGGAGGCGCGCGACTTCTTCGAGCGCATCAAGCGCAACGGGAGATTGATCCTCAAATACTACCCAGGAGAAAGCCGCGAGATCGAAGGGTATCGCTTGGATAGACGCAACCCCTTGGTGCGGAGGGTGTTGGGCTTGGAACCCAAGTCCGTAGAGCCCCTCACGATGCCTCTATCGAGTTTGCCCAACGAGCACTCGCAATAATGCTCACGTGTGTTTGGGCAGTTGCTCCAGCACATAAGCGCGGATCTGTTGGGGTGAGGGCAGGGTCTGCAGCAGCTTCCCGTTGTCGAGATACTGCTTGAGGCGTGGTTCCCATGGTGTGAGACACTTGGGGCACTGGCGCGGCTCTTGCCCCCAGCGATAGACTTGACGATGCCCACACTCATCGCAGACACAGAGCTGCTTGGCGCCGCTGCGCGTGCCGCGCTTGGCTATAGCCTCCCACTGGGATTGTTTGATCTCAACGATGTCCATGGCGAAGTCGCACACCCGCGCGTTGCTGATCGCCGTGCCGATCCCGTAAGCGTCGGCGACCTCGTTCAGCTGGGGGATGACGTCTTCGTCTATGCCCCCGGAGATGAAGATCTTGATCTTGTCGTAGCCGTGGGTGTCCAGCTCCCATCGGACCTCTCGAGCGATCTCCAGCATATCACCCCGGCGCGAGCTGGGCGTATCCAATCGCACAGCGTCAATATTGCCCTTGAGCAACTCAGCGTTCTCTAACGCCTCGAATTTCTCATCGCCAAACGTGTCTATCAACACGACGCGCGGCACGGTCTTTTCGATCACTTCGTCGAACATCAACGAAGCCGTGGTCGAGTCTTCTAAGATCAGGATGAGCGCGTGGGGAATCGTACCGAATGGCTCGATGCCCAAAAGTTCTGCGCCCACGATGCTGGAGACCCCTGCACATCCTCCAATATAGGCAGCCCGTTCGACCATGGGCGCGATGGCGGGGTGGACACGACGTACGCCGTAGCTGTAGATGGGCCGTCCTTCGGCGGCCTTGACGCAGCGAGCGGCTTTTGTCGCAATCCCGCTCGCTTGACAGAGCAAGCCCAGCACTGCCGTCTCGTAGACGGAAAAAGCCTGATAGCTCGCCTCGATCATCAAGACCGGCTCGTGGACATAGACAATAGTCCCTTCAGGAAGGGCCCACAGATCAATGGGCAGATCTTGTAAGAGCATGAGCACTTCTTCCAGCCCGCAGAGCACGCCCCAGTCCCAGCCCTCGGGGAAGCGCTTTTTCATCGTGACTTCCAAGCGCACCCGCTTGTCGATGTTCTTGCTCTGGAGGATCTGGCGAGCGCGCTGGAAGTAGATATCAGTCACGCGGCCGGACTTGATCTCCTCGGGACTGGCTATGTGCAGGCTATTTCTTTGTCTCATGGGGTGCTCCTTCTGGGGTGGGTTTGGGTTCTGTCTGCTCGGTGTGCTCGCCGAGCAGCCCGATATATTTGTCCAAAGCGCGGCGCACCAACTCCGAGATGGGCAATCCCGTCTGGTGCGAGAGCTTCTTCAGGGCATGGTGCTGCTGCTCGGTGATCGTCCAGTTCACTCGCCTCATCGGATTTATGATATAATAGATCGAGATCTGGGTGCAAGCGGGCACAGGGAGAACATCGCGATGGCGATCTTCGGCAAGAAATATTTTAAAGTCGAGCTGGATCGTGTAGAGCGCAAGGACGACGAGGCCTTGTGGATGAAGTGCAAGGCGTGCAACGAGCTTGTCTTCAAGAAGAAAGTTCGTGAGAATAACAATATCTGCCCCAAGTGCGGGGAGTATTTCTTCCTGACGGCCCCGGAACGCATTCAGCTTCTAGCCGACCCGGATTCGTTTGAGGACATCTCGCGCCCCATTGTCGCCGCCGATCCGTTGGGCTTTGTAGACGAGGACGGTCAGTCGTATCCCGACAAGATCAAGAAGGCTCAAGAAGAGACGGGATTGGCCAACGAGATCATCGTCGGGCGGGCGCGGATTGGCGGGTATCCTGTCATTCTCGCGGTGATGGACTTTCGGTTTATCGGAGGGAGCATGGGGTCGGTGATGGGCGAGCAGATCTGTCACGGCATGGAGCAGGCGGCGCAAGAGCGCGTCCCGTTTATTTTAATCTCTGCGACCGGCGGCGCCCGCATGCACGAGGGCATCCTTTCGCTGATGCAGATGGCCAAGACCTCGGCGTGCCGCAAGAAGCTCGCCGACGCCAGAGTGCCGTTCATCTCGATCATGACCTATCCCACCACAGCGGGCGTGCAGGCGAGCATCGCGAGCTTGGGCGATATTACGCTTGCTGAGAAGGGGGCGCTCATCGGCTTTACGGGCAGGCGGGTCATCCAGCAGACGCTCAAGCAGGATCTGCCTGAGGATTTTCAGACCGACCGATTCGCGTTCGAGCACGGCATTGTGGATAACGTCGTCAAGCGCGAGCACCTGCGCGATGAGCTGATGAGAGTGCTGAAATTCTTCGTATGAGCGAGCACGTCATCGAAGAGCTGCAAAGACAGATTCATCGGCTGAAGGAGCTCAGCCGCAATGGGCTGGATCTCTCCGAGGAGATCGCGCGTCTGGAAGCGAAGCTCGCCGCTTTGCAAACCCCTCACACGCCGCCGGCCCCCCCAGAGCTCGATGACTGGGAGCGGGTGAAGCTCGCACGCCATCCCCAGCGCCCTTATACCCTCGATTATATTAAGCTCATCATGGAGGACTTCTACGAGCTGCACGGCGATCGCCTCTATGGGGATGACGCTGCTATAGTTGCGGGGCTGGCGCGCTTTGCTGGGGAGACGGTAGTCGTGGTGGGCACGCAGAAGGGGCGCGATGCCCAGGAGAACGTGCGCCGGAACTTTGGCATGCCTCATCCTGAAGGGTACAGGAAGGCCCTGCGCGTGATGAAACTCGCCGAGCGTTTTCAGTTTCCGATCTTCACGCTCATTGACACGCCGGGGGCCTATCCGGGTATCGGTGCGGAGGAGCGCAACATCGGCGGCGCGCTCGCCCACAATATTTATGAGATGTTCCATCTGCGTGTCCCGATCATCGTGACGATCATCGGCGAGGGGGGAAGCGGCGGCGCGATAGCCCTAGGGGTAGGAGATCGCGTCTTAATGCTGGAGAACGCCATCTATTCGGTGATCACGCCCGAGGGCTGCGCGGCCATCCTCTTTCGCGATGCTAAGAAAGCCCCCCAGGCCGCACGGGCCCTGAAGCTGACCGCGCGCCATCTCTTGGAGTTCGGCGTCATTGACGAGGTCATCCCTGAACCCCCTGGCGGAGCGCATCTTGATCCCCCACGTGCTGCTCAAGCTCTAGGCGAAGCGTGGCAGCGCCATTTGAGAGCCGTGAAGGGGATCACTCCAGAACGCCTTGTGCAGCTGCGGGCGGAGCGGTTCCGGGCCCTAGGGGTCTTTGAAGAGTAGCGCAGAATATAAGATAATCTTAAACGAGGTGTACACTATGGCAATCACAGGAGGGCATGCTGCGGACTGTCGCGGTGAGTGCTCGTGGATCTTTTCGGATTTGGATGAGAAGGGCGTGAAGGAGTTGCGGGCCATGGCCCGCCCCGTGGCTTATGATCGGGGTGAGCTCATCTTTCAGGAAGGTGAGCCGGCGTTTGGCTTCTATGTGATCTGTACAGGGAAGGTCAAGCTGGCCAAACACTCCCCTATGGGGAAGAAACAGATCCTCAAGCTCCTGGGCCCTGGCGAGATGTTGGGGGAGAAGACCATGTTCGACCGCGAAGTCTACACGGCGTACGCCCAGACGCTCGAGCCCACCAGGATGAACTTCTACCAACGCGAGCCGTTCCTGTCGTTTTTGGAGAGGCATCCCCGTGTCGCTCTCAGGATTATAGAGAAGCTGTCACGCGAGATTAAAGCGTTTCAGGATCGTCTGGTCGAGACCAGCTACGGCGGGAGTGAGGAGCGCTTGGCGCGGCTGCTGCTGATGATGGCCCAAGTCTATGGGAGCCCTGGCGAGAAGGGCCTCTATGTCGGAGTAGATCTCTCGCGGTCGGAGCTGGCCGAGTTGGCAGGGATCTCAACGGAGACGGCCATCCGCACGCTGAGCGCCTTCAAAGAGAACGGCTACGTGGAGCTGGACGGCCCCAGGATCTACATTCGTGACCACGAACACTTAAGCAAGATCGCCGAGCCGTTCGAGATCAAGCTCAGAGGGAATCTTATTTAAGGCCTCTGCTCTATGGGAATGTAGTGTCCCAGCGGTGGGCCGACGTAGCGGGTGGTCGGCCGGAAGAGCCGATTGTCTGCAAGATACTCAATAATATGCGCCATCCACCCCGCAATGCGACTGACCGCGAAGATCGGGGTGAGCAATGCCGGCTCGATGCCGAGATAATAGCAGACCGGACCGGAGTAAAAGTCTACATTGGGGAAGATCCCCTTGGCCCCAAGCGCCTCGATGACCGTCTTCTCGATGATCTCCCCTATCTGAAAGAGCCGAGCGTCTTGGGCGCGGTGAGCGAGCTGCCGTGAATACTGCTTGAGAACGCGCGCGCGGGGATCGTATGTCTTATAGACGCGGTGCCCAAAGCCCATGATGCGCTCGTGCCGCGCGAGCTTTTCGCGGATATAGGGTTCAGCCCTGGCCGGCTCGCCGATCTCTACTATCATCTTGACAACTTGTTCGCTGGCCCCACCGTGCAGCGGGCCTTTCAGGGCCCCCAGCGCCGCGCAGATCGCGGAGTAGACGTCGCTGAGGGTCGAAGCGACGACTAAGCTGGCGAAGGTCGAGGCGGGGAACTCGTGATCGGCTTGTAAGATCAACACCACCTCGAAGACGCGAGCCGTCGTCGCGTCAGGCCTCTTGCCCGTCAGCATATAGAGAAAGTTGGCGCTATGGGAGAGCGTGGGATCGGGAGGGATGATCTCTTGGCCTGTGCGGAGTCGTCCGATGGCTGCTGTGAGCGTTGCCATTTGGGAGATCAGCTTGATCGCCTTCTCTTGGACAGCTGAGGGCGAGACGTCATCGGGGTTGGGGTCAACATGTCCCAGCACTGAGATCGCGGTGCGCAGCAGCGACATCGGTGAGGTCTGGCGCGGGAGAGACTTTATAATATCTATGACTGGCCCGGGCAAAGCCCGATGGTTCACGAGCTCTCCACTGAACTGCTCCAGCTCTGCGCGCCTGGGCAGTCGCCTGTGAAGCAAGAGAAACGCGGTCTCCTCAAAAGTCGAGTGCTCGGCGAGCTCTTCGATAGGGATGCCGATATACGCTAAAATCCCCTTGTGGCCGTCAATATATGTCAGGGCACTCTCAGCGGCGATGACGCCCTCTAGGCCGCGCGAGAATGTTTCCGCCATGA
>JBEPZC010000068.1:0-6031 GCA_041641035.1 Candidatus Bipolaricaulota bacterium | reverse complement strand
AAGTGACTTGACAGCCCTTTGATCGTCTGTTAGTGTAACAACCATACAGGAGGGAGTTGGTGTGAAGATCGTTCTCGATACCCTTGGTGGCGATAGGTCCCCGCAAGAGCTGATTGCAGGGGGCATCGCTGCGATACAAGAATACGGGATCGAAGTCGTCTTCGCTGGAGATCAGGCGCTCATCGAGCGTGAGCTGAGCAAGCATCACAACTTACGCTACTCTGTTCTGCACGCCCCAGAAGAGATCTCCATGAACGATGCTCCCCTGGAAGCGATCCGCAAGAAGAAGAACAGCTCGCTCGTTCAGGGAATTCGCGCTGTCCGCCATGGGGAGGCCGATGCCTTCGTCAGCCCAGCGAATACTGGGGCAGTCATGGCCGCGGCGCTCTTCAATCTCGGGAGACTTCCAGAGATAGATCGCCCTGGGATCGGTGTGTTGGTTCCCACCCTCGATGGACGACGCACGCTCTTAATCGATGCTGGAGCCAACGCCGAGTGTGACCCGGAACATCTTCTGGAGTTTGGGGTCATGGGTACGATCTATATGCGTGAGATATTAGGCGTGAAAAATCCGCGCGTGGGATTGCTCAATATCGGGGAGGAGCCCCAAAAAGGCGACCAGCAAGCCCTCAAAGCGTTCGCGTATCTGCAGCAAGAGCTGCCCAACTTTGCCGGCAATGTCGAGCCGAATAGACTCGTTGAAGGCGGCTTCGATGTGGTCGTCACCGACGGCTTTACAGGGAACGTCTGCCTTAAGGCGTACGAGGGAGCAGCTACGGTAACGGTGCGCTACTTGAAGCGTGAAATCGAGAAGAGTCTCTTAGCGAAGCTGGGCCTGCCCTTCTTGTGGCCGTCGCTCACCAGATTAAAGCGCGAGATCAGCGCAGTGCAATACGGCGGCGCGCCGCTATTGGGGGTGCGTGGTGTCGTCATTATCGCGCACGGCAACTCCAACGCGGAAGCGATCAAAAACGCCATCAGAGTAGCCAAAGAAGCTGTCGAGCACAAGCTTGTGGAGAAGATCGAGCAGGGAGTGCACGAAAGCTTAGTGCATCTGGGCTTAGTGCCCAAGGGGGCACTATGAAGGGGCGACCAGGGATTGCAGGGGTCGGCTGCGCTGTGCCGGTTTCTCGCCTCACGAACTTCGATCTGGAGAAACTCGTCGAGACGTCTGACGAATGGATCGTGACGCGCACAGGGATTCGTGAGCGCCGGATCTTACGTGAGGACGAAGACCCCGCACAGCTTGGGATCACGGCCGCTCGCCATGCGATAGAGAGCGCTGGGCTAGCTGCGTCGGATATAGATTTCATCATCACCGCGACCAACGTCCCAGAGATGCTCGTCCCCGGATCGTCCCCGTTCATCTGTGAGGGGCTGAAGATCAAGCGCGAGATCCCGTTCTTCGACCTGATCGCCGGGTGTACGGGTTTTATCTACGCTCTGAAAGTTGCCGCAGATCTTGTTACTGCGGGAAGTTATAAGAACATTCTCGTTGTGGGAATGGAGGCGCTCTCGCGCTTCACAGACTGGCAAGACCGCTCGACGTGTGTCCTGTTTGGCGATGGTGCCGGCGCGGCGGTCGTGCGCAAGATGCCTGACGATCGAGGGATCCTAGCAAGCTGCTTGGCTGCAGATAGCTCCAAATGGGGGTTGCTCTTCATCGAAGCTGGGGGGATCAAGACCCCAGCGAGTCTAGAAACCGTGCGGAAGCGTCAGCACTACTTGCGTATGGAGGGCGGTGGGGTCTTCAAGAGCGCCGTCCAGATGATGGAAGAGACGACGGCCAAAGCCTTAGCTGACGCCGGCCTGACCAAAGAAGAGATCGATTGGGTCGTGCCCCACCAAGCCAATCTGCGAATTATCACGTCGTTTGCCAAGCGCTTTGGCATCTCGATGGAGAAAGTGATCGTCAACATCGATCGCTACGCCAATACTTCGACGGCTTCGATCCCTATCGCTCTCACGGAAGCTGTTGCTGACGGACGCATCAAGCCGGGTGATATTGTCGTGCTCAACGCTTTTGGCGCGGGCGTGACTTACGGAGCGATTGTGTTACGATGGTGAAGACAGCGTTTCTCTTTCCCGGTCAAGGCTCGCAGTACGTGGGGATGGGGCGAGAGCTTCATGAGCGCTTTCCTGACCGTGTTGAACCGTTCTATCAGCGTGCTCGCGATGTCTTAGGCTTCGATCTGCGAGAGCTGATCTTCTCTGGGCCAGAGGAGCAGTTGCGCCTGACGGAATTTGCCCAGCCGGCAATTCTGTTGGATAGCGTCATCAAATTCAATCTGATGGGACAAGAGCCCGACTACGCTGCCGGGCACAGCCTGGGAGAATATTCGGCGCTGGTGTGCGCTGGGGTGTTGAGCGTAGAAGATGGGCTTCGGTTGGTGCATCGGCGCGGGAAGCTCATGCAAGAGGCCGTTGCGGTGGGGCAAGGCGGCATGATCGCTATCTTGAAGTTAGAGTATGAAAAAGTGCAGGAGATCTGCGCTCAGACGGGCGCGGAGATCGCCAACTATAACGCTCCGGAGCAGATCGTGCTCTCCGGGCGACGCGAAGCGATCGTGAAAGCGAGAGAGCTTGCAGCAGCGATGGGGGGCAAAGGGATCGAGCTGGCGGTCTCTGCGCCGTTTCATAGCTCTTTGATGAAGCCTGCCGAAGAGCGTTTGAAGCCGGAGATCGAAAGGACGAGATTCTCAGCACCGAGGTTCCCTATCATCTCGACCGTCAGCGGTAAGCCGGAGACAGACCCCGACACGATCAAAGAGCTTCTCACGCGCCAGATCACAGCGCAAGTCCGTTGGGTCGAGTATGTGCTCACGTTACAATCCCTGGGAGTGACACGGTTTGTTGAAATTGGACCAGGGGATGTGCTCACGAACCTCACGAAGAGAATAGATCGCAAGATCGAAGCGCTCAGCTTCACACAGGTGATGGGATGAGTGAGTTTTCCAACAAGGTCGGGATTGTCACCGGTGGGACGCGCGGGATTGGCAAGGCCATAGTTCAGATGCTTGTCGCCCGCGGTGCGAAGGTCTATGTCTTCGCGCGCGACCTGCAGGCCGGGCAGGCCCTCCAGCAAGAGCTAGGCCCACGGTGCGTCTTCGCCCAAGTGGACATCGCTCACGGCCCACAGCTCGACGAATTGATCGAGAAGATTTTTAAGAGCGAAGGGCGGATAGA
Organism: Candidatus Bipolaricaulota bacterium; assembly: GCA_041641035.1. Classification (GTDB taxonomy): domain Bacteria; phylum Bipolaricaulota; class Bipolaricaulia; order RBG-16-55-9; family DRXL01; genus JANXCC01. The sequence goes on along the minus strand of JBEPZC010000068.1, from coordinate 2,845 downwards.
TTTCTTGGTGAATAACGCCGGGATTACGAGAGACAATCTCTTGCTCAGGATGAAAGACGACGAGTGGGACGCAGTCTTGACGATAAACTTAAAGGGAGCTTACTATTGTACGAAGGCTGTGGCGCGCTGGATGCTCAAGCAACATGATGGGGCGATAGTGAACATTACGTCTGTAGCGGGGCAGATCGGCAACGCGGGACAAGCGAATTATTCAGCAGCCAAAGCGGGGTTGATCGGGTTCACCAAGAGCGTGGCGCGCGAGCTGGCCTCGCGGGGAATTCGAGTGAACGCTGTCGCCCCGGGATTTATTGAGACGGCTATGACTCAGCAACTCCCCGAAGAGCTGCGGAAGAGATATCTCGACTCGATCCCATTGGGTCGGTTTGGCCGACCTGAAGAAGTCGCAGAAGTCGTGTGCTTCTTGCTTTCGGACCGCGCATCGTATATAACAGGGCATGTGGTCAACGCCGACGGCGGCCTCGTGATGATGTAGGCGGACTTGACAAACGAAGATTTTTCCGTCAGAGTAATGATCAAGCTCATCAAGGAGGAGGAATGGTATGGCAGACATCGCTGAGCAGGTACGACAGATCATCGCGGAACAACTGATGGTAGAGCTCGACGAGGTGACCGACGACGCCTCATTCATCGAAGATTTAGGGGCGGACTCGTTGGACACCGTGGAGATGATCATGGAGATCGAGGACGAGTTTGGCATTGAGATCCCCGATGAAGACGCGGAGAAGCTCCAGACTGTGGGGCAGGCCATCGAGTATGTGAAGAAGAAAGTCGAAGCGCAACAGGCCAAGGCCGCGTAAATTTTTCGTCTTGAATGCCGATCCCCAGCCCCATCTCTATTGATGGGGCCTATCTGTCTTGAGAATGCTATGGAACTGCAACTCCCGCGCGGGATGCGCGACTTCCCGCCCGAAGAGAAGATCCTTCGGGACGATGTGATCGCTACGCTCAAAGAGGTCTTTGAGCTCTACGGCTTCAGCCCGTTGGAGACCCCGGTCGTCGAGCGCTGGGAGGTTCTTTCTGCGAAATACTCGGGCGGAGAAGAGATCTTAAAAGAGACGTTCAAGCTCACAGACCAAGGGGGACGAGACCTGGGCCTGCGCTACGATCTCACAGTGCCATTGGCTCGCTTCGTCGGGATGAATCCGACTATGAAGCGCCCGTTCAAACGCTATCAGATCGGCACAGTCTATCGCGACGGCCCGATTAAGAAGGGGCGCACGCGGGAGTTCTATCAGTGCGACGCTGATATTGTCGGCTCGAGTTCTCCGTTGGCAGATGCCGAGTGTGTGCAGTTGGCCCTCGACATCTTTGAGCATCTGGGCATTGACGTCGTCGTCAAGATCAATAACAGAAAGGTTCTTTCGGAGCTGGCGCGCGCAGCGGCCGTGCCCGAAGATTTGACGGACGCCGCAATTCTCTCGTTGGATAAACTTGAGAAAATCGGGCCAGATGAAGTTTTGCGTGAGATGGCCGAGCGTGGCATCCCCCGCGCCAGCGCTGAACGCTTTCTCTCTGGCGCGCAAGACCCGAAGGCTCTCAAGAACAGTGCGGGCTACCGCGAGCTGGAGCCGGTCTTAAACGCTCTGCAAGACGCTCGGGTCGTCTGGACACCCTCGCTGGCTCGAGGACTTTCGTACTACACTGGAACGATCTACGAAGTCTACGCGAAAGGCTCTCAGGTCACAGGGTCGCTGGCTGCCGGAGGGCGCTATGATAAGATGATCGGGCAGTTTTTAGGGGGAAGCGAAGAGATCCCTGCTGTGGGGATCTCTTTTGGTTTGGAACCCATTGTCGAAGTTCTCAAAGAGAAGAGCACTGACATCCCCAGGCGCAAGACGGTCACCCAGGTCTATGTCATCCCATTTAAAAATCTGCTTGGGGAAGGGCGCCGAGTCTGCCAGCAGCTCCGTCGTGCGGGGATCAAAACAGATATAGATTTCTCGGCGAAGGGCATCAGCGACGGACTGAAGTATGCCAACGCTTATGATATTCCGTTTGTGGTGCTTGTCGGTCCGGATGAGGTCGCGCAGGGCAAAGTCAAGCTTCGGGATATGCGCAGCGGCCAGGAGTACTTGTTGACTGTCGAAGAAGCGGCACATCACATACTAAAACTCTTCCCACTCGATCAGCGCAGGAAGTACGGGCAGGCCCTCGCTGTCGAACAAGACCAAGACACGGCGCACTAATAATCGCGTGCGCTCGTCGTCGGTCCGAAGCCGCACTTGGTAGACTAACGTCGAGGGAGAGCTTTCTAAGTCAAGTTGTCGAAAGAGCTCTGCCATGAACTTCACTTTTTCTAAGAGAATGGGCTTGCCCTTAGCCGCCCGCTCACGTGCGATCTGAAGTAATCCGAGGGCGTCGTCGATATACGTTGCGAACGTTTCAGCGAAATCTTCGTGGTCGTTGGTGCGCGCGTAGTCGCTCACAAAATTATCTGAATCTTTACCCGAGCGCCGAAAGAGTTCGCGCCACCGCGCGTTCTGGCTGCTATTCACAAAGAGATCTTGCACGGCGTGCCCCATCTCGTGAAGAAACACAAACGAGAGCGTGCGGCGCAGCATCGGGCCGAAGAGATTGATCCGCCCCATTCCCGTGTACGTCCCCGCGACCTGGTCGTCTGGAGGATTGTTCGTGATGGACTTGACAGTCCTTCGGATCTGCTCGGGCATGGCGCGCAGGGATGAATAGAGCACCGCGCACTGGGCCTCGCTAAACGGCGGGGCGTCGTCAGCATGATCGAGCAAGATCCCAAACTCGTCGCTGATGTCCGTGCAGCTGCCCACGCGAGCTGGCACGGAGATCTGCGCGTTCACTATTATGTTTG